>CAYOPK010000028.1:0-6350 GCA_964405855.1 uncultured Candidatus Saccharibacteria bacterium | reverse complement strand
CCGCTCGAGCCGGTGAGGTCAGGCACGCTATCTTGAAAGATGGGGAGGGTGAGTTCGCCACTACGACCAGCCCAGCCACCTTCATGACTAAACTCGGAAGTCGTGCACCAGGCTCTCTCGTCCGGGCGTTCGAACCAGTTTTCATGCTAGGACTTCTCGGTGAAAGCCGTTTCATCATTTTCAAAATCAACTCTTTCGAAAACGCTTTCGCCGGCATGCTCGTCTGGGAAGCGACACTTCGGGAAGATCTCAGCGGTCTCTTCTTAAAACAAGCGGGGGAGAGTTTCACCAACTCTGCGTTCCAAGATGTTATCTATAGAAACAAAGACGTGCGCGCTCTAGTGGATGATAACGGCCCCTTCCTGCTTTACTCATTTTTCGACAACCAAACTCTCATTATCACCGACAGCCTCCAGACTCTAGAACAACTCTCTGACCGGCTAACTAGAGAAAAGCTGACTCGCTAGCGCTCCCCAGGACTTCTGGTAAAATACTCTGTATGACTATCGATCACACACACTTCCAAGCTAAGCTTGAGGCCGAGAAAAAACTTCTTGAAACAGAGATGGAAAAGATTGGGCGCCAGAATCCAGACAGCCCAGGCGACTGGGAAGCTACTCCCGAGGAGCGCGACGTCTCTCAAGCCGACGACAACACTGTCGCTGACGCGGTGGAAGAATATGATGACAATCTCGCCATCATGACCACCCTCGAAACTCGATATAAAGATGTCGAAAAGGGTCTCGAAAATATAAAGAACGGTACCTACGGTCTCTGTGAAGTTTGCCAAAAAGAAATCGAAACAGATCGCCTCGAAGCCAACGCTTCTGCTAGAACCTGCAAAGAACACATGCAGTAAGTGGGGGATAGCTTAGTGGTGCGTAATTTAGAGAGGAATATAATTTAGAGCATGAGTTTCTCGAAAGTTTATAGCGCGCAGACACAACTTCTCCAAGTCGTGCCCCTATCAGTCGAGACAGATATCACTCCTCGGACTCTGTACGCTTTCGCTATCGTCGGTTTGGGAGACAAAGCGATCGAAGAATCTCGCGACCGCGTCAGTGCGGCGATAAAAAATTCTGGCTTCGAATCACCGAAATCCAGCAATCAAAAAATTGTTGTTTCACTCGCTCCCGCTGATCTGAAGAAAGAGGGCGCATCTTTCGAAGTGGCTATCGCTCTGTCTTATCTCATGGCGAACAGCGAGGTGAAGTTTGACCCCGAGGGGAAAATTTTCCTCGGCGAACTTTCTCTCGACGGCAAGCTCCGAGCTGTGCGCGGAGTTCTACCTATCGCTCGCTTCGCGAAGGCGCATGGTTTCAAAGAACTTTATCTACCGGAAGCGAATGTGGCTGAAGCGGGGCTGGTGGAAGGTTTGGATATCTACGGAGCACCAACTCTCTCGGCACTGGTGGAACATCTCTCGGGAGAGAGAAAATTGAGGAAAGCACCGGTGACGAAGATAGAAAGTGTGCGTGTCGTTCCCACCACCGACTTCGCTGATGTCAGAAGCCAAGAGAGAGCCAAGCGCGGACTACTCATTGCTGCCGCTGGTGGACACAACGTCGCCATGTATGGACCGCCAGGAACAGGGAAGACCATGTTGGCCAAGGCCTTCACCGGCATCTTGCCGGATCTCACTTTCGAAGAGGCGCTGGAGGCGACAGGCATCCACTCGGTGGCAGGCACTCTCTCGGAAACACTAGTCTCTCAGCCACCGTTTCGCTCCCCGCACCACACTGCTTCCTATGTTTCACTCGTCGGAGGCGGTGCCACACCACGCCCAGGAGAGATCACATTGGCACACCACGGAGTGTTATTCATGGATGAGTTTCCCGAGTTTGAACGAAGAGTTATTGAGAGTCTGCGCCAACCACTCGAGGACAAAGTGATTGCCGTCGCTCGCGCGAAGGGTACTGCGTATTTCCCAGCGAATGTCCTTCTCGTCGCCGCCATGAATCCATGTCCATGTGGCAACTACGGTTTCCGCGGGAAGTCCTGCACCTGCACACCATCATCACTTCAACGTTACAGAAGAAAACTTTCTGGTCCTATCATGGATCGTATCGATATCTGGGTAGAAGTGGATCGTCTCTTACCGCACGAACTTTCTTTGGATGGTGAGAAGGGGGAAGAGAGTAAATTTTTCCGAGACAAAGTGGGGAAGGCGCGCGAGACTCAACGTGCTCGTTTTAAAAATTATAAAATTTCTAAGAATGGAGAGATGGGACCGAAGGAACTTATCACCTCAACTCATCTAGAAAAAGAAGCGGAGCGGATGTTGAACCTCGCCGCCGAGAGACTTGGTTTCTCACCGCGCGTCTATCACCGCATGATCAAAGTGGCTCGCACTATCGCGGATTTGGCTGAGTCAGAAATTGTGCAAGGTGAACATATTCTCGAAGCCGTTGAGTATCGACCAAAAAAATTTGACGTGTAAAAACTAGAATGGGTTCCTTGCGCCTCGAACTTCGAAGTGGATGTGTGGACCAGTGGAGCGACCGGTGTTGCCGACAGCACCAATAGTCTGACCCTGCTTAACTGACTGACCAACAGAAACCGAGACGCGCGACATATGGGCGTAGAGAGTTTGAGTACCGTTAGCATGCTTCACCACCACATATAGACCGTAGCCACCGTTGTAGCCTGAACCGCGGGCGAGAATCACTGTACCGTCAGCTGCAGCCATGATCGATGTGCCCACTGGTGCCGCAATGTCGACACCGTTGTAGCCATGGATACCCTGACTCCTAACACCACCTCTGATCGGTCGGAGGAAATAACCTGAGACCACGCTCTGCCCACTACCACCAGAAGAAACCGCGACAGCTCTAGGGGCAGCACTGATCACTCCGTCAGGAATAATGACGACATCGCCAACAGCAATCTTGGCATCAGTAGCGAGGTTGTTATAAGAAAGAATGTCTTCTAGGTCAGCTTTGTACTTCTTCGCCAAGCTCTGGAGAGTGTCGCCCTTAACCACCGAGTGGCGCACGCCAGAGATAGGGAGAATGACGAGCTCCTGACCAGGTTTCAAAATATTACTCTTTAGACTATTCGCCCAACGAATGGTGTTGGTAGAAACGCCGAACATCTCAGCCAGAGAACTGATGGTGTCGCCCTCGCGGACGATGTAGACGCTAATCTGCCCGCTGCCGGACTTACCTGGGTCAACGAAGGGGCCGGTCTCCTCACTAGTGGCAGAAAGAACGGTATTGTCGACCATGGCGAGGGAAGGCCCCCCAGTACCAGTGGGGTTCACGTTCAGATACCCCTCGAGAAGCTGTATGGTTTGGGAGTTCCACACGGCTTGGTTCTCTGGGGATCGAAGAAAGAGCATCCCACCCTTAGCAGAAGCCAGAAAGGGCAGGGAAGCGAGACTTAGTATGGTAAGAAGGGGGAAGAATGGTGAGAAGCCCTTCTTTCTGGGATTTCTATTACTTATATAGTATTGGCTAAACTGTTCATCCGCCGGACGGGTCTGAGGTGGCGGGTTCAATAGACGGGTGGCTCTACTTAGCCACAGATTTAGCGTGGACCGTCTTTCACTCCCTATTATACTCCTCCCCTAGATGGGGCGCAACGAGCTCTTCCCCAGGTCCAAACGGGGGGAGATGTTATAGTGGGCACCATGTCCACGAGCCCTTTTCATAACCTAAACGCCGAACAAGCCAGGGCGGTCGAAGCCACTGAGGGCCCAGTACTTATCTTGGCTGGAGCGGGGGCCGGCAAGACCAAGACTATAGTTGAACGTATTAAAAATCTGGTCCGGAAGGGGGTCGCCCCCTCGGCCATACTGGCCATCACCTTCACCAACAAGGCGGCCAAGGAAATGCGCGAGCGAGTCGAACAGGGTCTGCTCTCTGACCAGAGCCTGAACCGCCCACTCACCAACCATGAGCGCCCAGTGGTCAGCACCTTCCATGCTCTGGGCGTCCGCATCCTGCGGGAACAGTTTGTAACCGCCGGACTCAAGAAACACTTCGCTATTCTCGACCGCGATGACAGCAAGAAGGCGGTGAAGGAGGCTCTCGCCATGCAGGGACTCGATCCGAAGACTCATGAACCGGGGAAAATCCTCGGCATCATCTCGAGAGAGAAGGGGCGTGGGAAAACAGCAGAAGAATATCTGGAGAGTGCAGATTTCCGCGGTTATACAGCCGAGATTGTGGGCCAAGTTTGGCCCAAGTATGAAGAGATTTTGAAACGAGACAACTCACTGGATTTCGACGACCTACTTTTGAAAACCGAAAAACTTCTCCGAGAAAATTTGGCAGTGAAAAATTATTATCAGAACCTCTGGCGCTACATCCATATCGACGAGTACCAGGATACTAACCGAGTGCAGTACGAGATTTCTAAAATGTTGGTCGGGGTGGAAAACAATATCTGCGCGGTGGGGGATATCGATCAGAACATTTATTCTTGGCGCGGAGCTGAGTTGAAAAACATTCTCGCTTTCGAAAAAGATTACCCGGACACTCTGGTTATCACCCTAGAAGAAAATTATCGCTCGACGAAAACCATTCTCTCCGCTGCCAACGCCATTATCGAGAAGAATAAAGTGCGTCGACCGAAAAACCTTTTTACCGAAAACGGCCAGGGAGAAAAAATTTCCATAGTCGGCTCTCTGGATGAAGCTGGTGAGGCGGACTTCATCGCCAACCAAGCCTTGGAACTACACCGCGCAGGCACACCGCTCGAGGAGATGGCTGTTTTGTACCGAGCCAACTTCCAGTCGCGCGCACTCGAAGAAGCCTTCCTGCATTGTGGGGTTGAATACCAGGTTCTCGGCACACGCTTCTTCGAGAGAAAAGAGGTCAAGGATCTCATCTCGTATCTCCGCGCCGCTCTGGATCCAGAAAGTCTGGCAGACCTCAAACGCATCATCAATGTGCCTACACGTGGGATTGGGAAGACGACAGTGGTGAAAATTTTCTCCGGAGCGGAAGCGTCGCTGCCGGACACCATGAAGCAGAAACTTGCGAGGTTTCGCGGTCTACTGAAAGAGATGGGCGAGGTGGCGAAAGAAAAGAAGTTAAGCGAGACAATTGCTTTCATCATCAAGGCTTCTGGTCTAGAAGAAGAGTGGAAAAACGAAGGTGAAGAAGGTGCAGGACACTTGGAAAATGCTTACGAGCTGGTCAGCTTCGCCACTCGTTACGACTCTTTGCCTCAGGAAGATGCGGCCACAAGCTTCCTCACCGATGCCTCACTCCAGAGCGACCAGGATGAGCTGAAAGAAGATAGGAAAGCAGTTCGCCTCATGACGGTGCATGCAGCCAAGGGGCTTGAGTTCGACGTCGTCTTCGTCTCTGGACTCGAAAGTGGACTCTTCCCGCACGAGAAAATGAATGAGGGTAACCTCACCGCCGAAGAAGCCGAGGAGGAGCGTCGACTCTTCTACGTAGCCCTCACTCGAGCGCGTAGAAAACTTTTCCTCACTTACTCACAGCTCCGCACCATCTTCGGGCGACAGCAAGTGAACATGCCTTCGGAGTTTATCCTCGACATCCCAGCAGAACTTTCTGAAGAAGAAAATACTGCGAGCCTCTCCGGCCGCCGACCTCTACTAGAAATTGATTTCTAAATATGGAATTGGAATGTGGAAGCAAGGCTCCCACGATCATGTTAGGATAAAATGTATGTCGATACGCAAAGTTCCTTTCGTAGAAAAGGAGTACTACCATATCTACAATAGGGGTGTAGACAAGCGGGATATATTTATGGATGCGCTTGATTTAAATCGTTTTATGCAGAGCATGATTGAGTTTAATGTAGTTAAACCAATCGGGAGCATCTATGAAAATAGTCAGCGCAAGCGCAAGAATCAGCCTCGTGGAAGCAAGGCTTCCACGATTGAAAAAGAAACGCCTTTAGTTAACTTCATTGCATACGGTATCAACCGAAATCACTTTCACCTTATTCTTGAGCAAGTAGCTGAAAAGGGTATTGAAAAATTTATGCACCGATTGGGCACAGGTCACAGTAACTACTTTAACGCTAGGCACAAAAGGTCCGGCTCATTATTTCAAGGAAAATTCAAAGCAAAACTTATAGATTCCAACGAGTATCTGCTCCACTTAAGTGCTTATATAAACCTAAACGATAGAGCCCATACGCGTGGAAGCAAGGCTTCCACTTTAAGTTGGACAAGTTGGGAAGAATACACCGATGAAAACTTCAGCAACGGAATCTGCAGAAAAGAAATTGTTTTAGGCCAGTTCAAAAACAAAAAAGGTTACAAAAAATTCGCCGAAGAAAGTCTCGAGGGTATAATTAAAAGGAAAATTTTACTAGAAGAACTGGAGGACAGTGGAGTTGATTTAGTCAAATCTGTATGAAAGCCA
>CAYOPK010000027.1:2465-6491 GCA_964405855.1 uncultured Candidatus Saccharibacteria bacterium | reverse complement strand
TATCGGGAACGATATCATCTTCGACTTCGAGAAATCGGTTTCTACCGAAGGTGATTCTGGTGTCTATCTGCAGTACGCTCATGCGAGGGCCGGATCGATTATCGAGAAGGTTAAGTCTCAAGGTCAGACTATCGCCAGTTCTGACGGAGGTCTGACCTCCGTCAGAGAAACGCATGAGATTGAAAGGTTGCTCTACAGATTCCCAGAAGTGGTCGAGAGAGCCGGTGCTGACTATGCTCCAAATCAGATCGTGACTTATCTCACCGAACTCGCCTCCGCTTTCAATAATTTCTACGCTCACGAACAGGTGTTAGAGGACTCACCAGAAGCTCCGTATCGTCTAGCTATTGTAGCGGCGTTTAAAAATGTGATGAAAAATGGGCTGGCCATTCTCGGCATCCCATCACCCGAAAGAATGTAGGGTTTAACAAAAGGTGTTAAAATAAGCCCTATATGGCAGAAAAATCAGAACGCGCTCTCAAGGAAGAGAAGATTTTAAAATTTTGGAAGGAGAAAAAGATCTTCGAAAAGACGCTCGAGAAACCAGCTCCAAGAGGTGAGGTGGTGTTTTATGATGGGCCACCTTTCGCCACCGGGCTACCTCACTACGGGCACATTCTCCCCGGCACGATCAAAGACGTTCTACCAAGATACAAAACGATGCTGGGCTATCGCGTGCCTCGTCGTTGGGGTTGGGACTGCCATGGTCTGCCGGTAGAAAACTTGGTGGAGAAGGAGCTCGGTCTCGAGACCAAGAAAGATATTGAGAAGTTCGGCATCGCTGAGTTTAATAAACGCGCTCGAGAGAGCGTGCTCAAGTTCGAGCATGATTGGAAGGAGATTATCCCACGCACTGGTCGCTGGATCGACATGGACAACGCTTACAAGACGATGGACTCGAGCTTCACCGAGTCGGTCTGGTGGTCGTTCAAAACTCTCTATGATAAAGGTTTGGTTTATCAGGGCTTCAAGTCGATGCATCTCTGCCCGCGCTGTGAGACAACGCTTTCGAACTTTGAGGTCAATCAGGGTTACAAAGATATCACCGACATTTCTGTATATGTGAAGTTCGAACTAGTGGAAAAGCCTGGGACATATATCGTAGCTTGGACCACCACACCATGGACTCTGCCTGGGAATGTCGCGCTCGCGGTGAATCCAGAGATCCAATATGTGGAAGCGAAAACAGAACAAGGAAACTTGATCTTAGCCGAAGACAGATTGTCGGCGCTGAAGGATCTGGCCTATGAAAAAATAAGAACGTTCCCTGGTACTGAACTGGTTGGTCAGAAGTATAAAACTATTTTTGATTATTATCTGACAGAGTCACAAGTCTACGGAGCCCCATTCGTGAAGGCGGAAGAGGGAACAGGGGTCGTGCATATCGCACCAGCTTTCGGTGATGAAGACTACGAACTGTCGCTCCGAGAGAAGCTTCCGTTTGTTCAGCATGTGGGTACTGACGGCCGGTTCAAGAGCGAGGTGAGGGACTTCGTCGGTCTCTTTGTGAAGCCAAAAGATGAACACCAAGCCACTGATATCGAAATCATTAAACATCTGGCCCACCAAGGCAGCCTTCTGGCGAAAGAAAAAATTATACACAGCTACCCTCACTGCTGGCGTTGTGACACCCCGCTCCTCAACTACGCTTCCTCCTCCTGGTTTGTGAAGGTGACGGACCTCAAAGATCGCCTGTTGAAAAATAATTCTGAAGTGAAATGGGTGCCAGAAGATATTCGTGACGGCCGTTTCGGCAAGTGGCTGGAAGGCGCGCGCGACTGGGCTGTGTCCCGCTCCCGTTTCTGGGGTGCGCCACTTCCGGTGTGGCAGAATCCCGATAAATCTAAGGCGGTTGTGGTGGATTCTGTTGAAATGCTAAAGAAGCATACCAAGAAGAGTGGGAATAAATATTTCTTCATGCGACACGGCGAGACGGTGGGCAATACGCGCAAACTTTGGCGAGGAAATTTGTTGACCCCAGATTCGTTGACTGAAAATGGTAAGGACCAAGTAAAAAACAGCGCCGCAGAACTCAAGAGCACAAACTTTGATCTAGTTTTCGCTTCGCCGTTTAGCCGGGCGCAAGAAACAGCAGATATTATTTTACCGGAGCTTGGCTTGTCAAAAGATAAGCTGATCGTCGATCCTCGTCTTGGTGAATGGAATGCTGGATCAGAGTTTGAGCTTAAACCACTGGATCAGTTTTTCGAGGCGCTTGAAAGTAGGGCGGACAAGTATCACTTCAAAACAGTCGATGGAGAATCGTTCGCCGACATGGTCAGACGTGTCGGAAGTTTCCTCTACGAGGTTGAGGAGAAATATGAAGGCAAGAATATTCTCGTCATCACCCATGGAGGGGTCGTAAGAGGTGCTGGTCTCTTGGCAGAAGGTTTTAGCTACGAATCGATCGTAGAAAAATTAGTTGATCTGGGAGTAAAGAACTCAGAGGTGAGGAACATTAACTTTGTCCCACTTCCATATAATTCAAATTACGAGCTCGATCTCCACCGGCCTTATATCGACGAAGTGGTGCTCGAGATTGATGGGGAAGAATACCGCCGAGTGCCAGAAGTCTTCGACACTTGGTATGACTCGGGTTCGGTGCCATTCGCCTCAAGGGGCGCCAGGGATTCTCGCTCGGCTGACTTCATCGCCGAAGGGCTCGATCAGACTCGAGGCTGGTTCTACACCATGGCAGTGCTCGGGACAGCGCTGTTCGACACTTTCCCGTACAAACAAGTGACGGTAAACGGCCTCATCTTGGCCGAAGATGGTAAGAAGATGTCTAAACGTTTGAAGAATTATCCTGAACTAACCGATGTGCTCGACCAGTACGGTGCTGACGCTCTGCGCTACTATCTCCTGGCTTCTCCAGCAGTGCGGGCGGAGGACCTGGCCTTCTCAGAGAAGGGGCTTGATGAAGTGTTGAAGAAAAATATCAATCGTTTGGAGAATGTTCTCAGCTTTTATGAATTGTATGGGGGAAACCAACAAAACCCTTCGACGAGCTCAGGGCAGGCAACCGACAACCAACAACTAAATATTCTTGATGCGTGGATCGATGCCAAGCTTGAGAAACTGGTCACCGATGTCACCTCTGGTCTCGAGAACTACGAGCTCGACAGAGCTGTGCGACCAATAGCAGATTTCATCGACGATCTCTCGACCTGGTATCTGCGTCGCTCCAGAACTCGTCCCGAAGCCCTGCCAAAACTACGTTCAGTCCTACTCGTCCTGGCTCGAGTGATGGCGCCATTTATGCCTTTTATGGCCGAAGATATCCACCAGCGTTTGAGAGCGGAAACTGATGCTGAGAGTGTTCATCTGGAGAATTGGCCCGTTCTCGCAAAATTGGAAAGTGGTACGGTGTTAGAAAACATGGCTGAAACTCGACGCCTAGTTTCTCTGGCTCTAGAGCTGCGTCAGAAGGCCAATGTGAAGGTGCGACAACCACTGCAAAAGCTGGAAGTAAGGAGCAAGGAACTGGAAGGGGAGTATCTGGAGATCATTAAAGATGAATTGAACGTCAAAGAAGCGTTCCAAGATCCTAATCTTTCTGAAGAAGTGGTTCTCGATACGAACCTGACACCAGAACTTCTCGAGGAAGGGAAGATGCGCGATGCTATCCGCGCGGTGCAAGAGTGGAGGAAGGAAAAGAATCTTAAACCTGGTGAAGTGGCGAGTTTCGAGGTGTCTGAAACTGATAAAGAAATTTTCTCCAAGTTCGCCTCAGAGATTAAAAAAGCGACGAATATAGATTTCTAGTGTCTTATCACATCTACACAACCAGAGGCTTGGTTTTGAACTCTCGACCTTACAGGGAAGCGGACCGAGTGTATTCTGTGCTGACGCGAGATCTGGGGCTGGTGCGCGCGACAGCAACTGGTGTAAGGAAAGAAGAATCCAAACTCCGTGGGGCGCTCGAACCAGTGACACTTTCTCTTGTCTCGCTCGTGAGAGGGAAGGAGTATTGGCGAGCCACTTCGGTGGAGGTTATAAGCGCAATTTCGGCTAGTGCCGAAATTG
>CAYOPK010000027.1:0-2455 GCA_964405855.1 uncultured Candidatus Saccharibacteria bacterium | reverse complement strand
GGGACTCATTATTGCCGACCCCCTTGGGGGTTGTTTAAACCCCCAATTTCGGCTCGGGCCCAATTTCCGCGCCCTCTCTCACTCCTCGAACAGCTTGTCCAAGGTGAAGCACATCATCCAGAACTCTTCGACGCGGTGGAGAAACAGCTTCTTGAGTATAAGCCGGGAGACGAGTTCTTCGAAACCCGGTTGGTTTCCCAGATTCTCTTTCACCTCGGGTATCTACAAGAAGGGGATCTGAAGCTCGAGAAGAAGGCTCTCGTCCAAGCGATCAACGAAGGCCTGCGCCAGAGTCATCTCACCTAGTACAATCTGCTATAATAAAAGACTGATTATGTCTGACGATAAAAGTAAAGTTGAACAGTTGAGTGACACTCTCTACTCACGCACGCGGTATCGTGATCCGCGAGAGAAGCGCAGCGAAGTGCCGTCGGGGGAGTCACTAGAGGTTTCCGGTAACTGGGAATCTCCAGAACTCGACGAAATCTTGGCTCGCGAACGTCTGACTCCAAGTCTGACCCCCTTTATGAAAAAATTCTTCATCCTCGCCCTGGTTTTCTTCATCATCACTGTGGGAGTGGGGAGCTTTGTTTTCTTCGGTGGCTCTACCTTTATCTCCTCGAAAAATGTCGACCTAACAGTGGTTGGTCCAGCGAATGCGCCAGCTGGCGAAGTGGTGGAACTCGAGGTGGCGATCAAGAACAGCAACAACGCAGACCTGGAGCTGGCGAACTTCTCTATACAATATCCGCAGGGCGCGCGTGACCCACAGGATTCCAGCGTGCAACTCACTTTCGTGAAGGAGCCTCTAGGGGTGATAAAGGCTGGTGATGAGGTTGTCCGGACCGTACGTTTTTTCCTCGTCGGACAGATGGGGGAAGTGAAGGAGCTCAAGTTCTCTGTTGAGTATCAAGTGAAGGGTTCGAACGCAACGTTCTATAAAGACAAGGTGTATGAGCTCGCTATCGGCCAATCACCACTAGTTCTATCCATCGAGACGCCGAACTCGGTCGCCTCCGGAGAAACTTTCAAAACCATTCTCACAGTGAAGCTCAATTCTACCGAAGTCTTGAAGAACGTCATGCTTCGGGCTGAGTATCCCTACGGCTACAGCGCCGTCTCCGCTAACCCTACCACTCATACCGGCGACAACATCTGGTCTCTAGGTGACATGGCTCCTGGCACTTCGAAGAAGATCGAGATTAACGGTCAATTGCTTGGAGAAAACCAGGACGAAAGAACTTTCCGCTTCTATGCCGGTTTGGCCGAAGGTGTAAGTCCTAGTGCCAACTTCAAAACCGTGGTCATCTCCGCTCAGGAAACTGTTTCGGTGGAGCGTCCGGCGGTGGCAATCAGTAGTAGTTTGAACGGAGACTCCTCCGCTACGTATGTGGCTCCCGCTGGTCAGCCCATCAACACCACTATCCGTTTCCAAAATAATCTCTCTGAGAAACTTCTGAATCCGCGCCTCTCGATCCGCTTCACAGGCTCGGCTTTCGACGAATCTTCGGTTCAGGTCTACGGCTCTGGTTTCTATAATTCGTCCAACGATACCGCTTCCTGGAGTCTAACTAATGTTTCTGGAGCCAGCGAGCTTGATCCAGGTCAGCGTGGTGAGGTGACATTGCGGTTCTCATCTCTACCAGACCTCTCTTCGGCTGGGGGGACGAGAGAAGTTGGGCTAGAGCTGTCTTTTGTTGGGACTTCTGTGAGCGGGCGTCAGCAGATCACAGCGGCTGAACGCCGAACCGTGAGGATCGCTTCTCAAGTCACTCTGGCCTCTCGAGTTGTTTATTCGACCGGCCCCTTCGTCAACCAGGGTAGTATCCCACCACGCGCCGAGAAGGAGACCACCTATACTGTGCTTTGGTCTGTCGGTAACACTCAGAATGATCTAACGGATGCTCGCGTGACAGCCAGACTTGGTCCGGCGGTAACTTGGATGGGGTCCAAGAGTGAGAATCCAGAAAACATTACCTATGATGCCGAGAGTAATACTGTGAGTTGGAATCTGGGCACACTGGTTTCTGGTGCTGGCTTCTCTCAACCTCTGAGAGAAGTGGCTTTCCAGGTTTCTCTGACTCCGTCTCTTTCTCAGGTCGGGCTTGTGCCAACTCTGGTCTCGGCACCAGCCTTCTCTGGTTTCGAAACGGTGGCTCAGAGGACGTTTAATGTTTCGAATCCACCACTAACCACCCGACTTTCGAGTGATCCGGAGTTTGTCTCTGGGGATGATGTGGTCGTAAAGTAAAAGTAGTAGGCAGTAGGCAGTAAGTAGGGTAATATTCAAAATATGAATCAGGATTCGACGGTTATGGAAAAGATTGTAGCCCTCTGCAAGAGAAGGGGGTTTATCTACCCGAGCTCAGAGATCTATGGTGGTATTGCTGTTTTCTGGGACTACGGCCCTCTTGGTGTCGAGCTCCGTCATAATATAAAACAGCATTTCTGGAAC
>CAYOPK010000026.1:0-6732 GCA_964405855.1 uncultured Candidatus Saccharibacteria bacterium | reverse complement strand
GGGTAAAACCTTTCTGCTCTTTAATTTTTCTAGTTTGGAAAGTTTTCATATATTACCAATTAAATAAATTCTCTCTTGCCTTGAACTGTCTAGTCACAACGCCCTTGGACCAATCAACTGTGACAGTGATAGAAACTTCGTTAGCATTAATTGAAGTTAATGTGATCTGCCTGCGGAAAACTGTTTCTGGCCAGGAACTGTTATACCTATAGAGTCCTGTGACTGGGTCCTGTCTCAGATTATTGCAGGTATCGGTACAAGAAACGATATAAGGATTACCAGGTGAAGCTGCCGGATCAACGTTACAGATCTTGCCGAAGTAACAAGGATCAGAAGAAACGGCGGCAATGCCGGAGAGCCAGTTAGCATCCTTTGTACGATTTTCGTCACGGATATTACGAATCTGCTCGAAACCTTCCTGAGCCAGGTAAAAGGCGATGATCTGATTTTTCGAAAAGATGTAGGAAGAAATACCTCCCTGCACCGCCGTCATAGTTCCTACGACCACAGTCACCAACACAACAATAGCCACCAGGGTCTCAATCAAGGTGAACCCGCTCGACTTCGCTCGGGACAAGCCACTTTTATTCGAATTTTTTAAAGTTTTTTTCATTAATTTTCTAAGGCTCTCTGGGAAACCAGGGTCTGAATAACGAAATCCGAACGGCCTCTACCTTTGCCAGCATGGCCAGAGACCTTGATCACCACCTTGGGATGGAGAGAGTTATCTGTCTCAGCTCCCAGCACGTAGAAATCCAAATCATCGATCACTACTTCTGATGCTGTCACTGGCACAGAGTTTCCACTCCCAGAACGTTTCTCGATAGTCGAACCAGCTAGGGCATAAGTAATCTGGACGTTATCGCTGGAAAGGAAGCTAACTGAAGTGCCGCCAGAGCTACAATTCTGCGGAGTAGTGATTGAACCAGGACCACAATAATAGTTACGGCCATAACGCATCTCCTTCGACATGCTTTCCATGGCCAAATTAAGGTTGTTCATGACAGT
Organism: uncultured Candidatus Saccharibacteria bacterium; assembly: GCA_964405855.1. Taxonomy (GTDB): domain Bacteria; phylum Patescibacteriota; class Minisyncoccia; order Phycocordibacterales; family Zambryskibacteraceae; genus UBA5004. Next base: position 5,724 of record CAYOPK010000026.1, on the reverse strand, counting down.
CTTTAGTGAACGGGATTTTCGGTTCGCATCGAAGACGCCGAGGATCGATCCCATACTAATAGTCATCACAACAGTGAAGATGGTGAGGGCTGTCATCAGCTCAATGAGAGTAAACCCCCTCGACTTGGCTCGGGATAGACCTCTTTTATTTAGATGGTAGTGAGGTTTAGACATTTTATTGAACAGAAACTTGGCCATTCTTATAGACAATCACTGAACGCGTGAGTCCGCTAGGGCTTTTGAAAACAATTATCGCTCCCAGAGTCTGAGAATTGTTATCGAAGAACTCTTGCCCTCCATTATTGAAGAATTTTAACTTCGCTTCCAAACTAGGCCGGCGAAAGCTGATGTCCAATCGCTTAATAGTATCGTTAACACTACTACCACAAAAAATATTTCCCTGAGTCCTTGCCACACAGATAGAGTCAATGTAGTTTCCCCTCGTTAACTCAAGTTTATTTAAACACTCCGAAGTGGCACCGGTAGGACAATTCCAGTCACCATCATAAACCTGATCTATGTTCCCAAGTATATCCCGGTCAACAAAGGAAATAATGGCCCGATTTGACCCACTTGTAAGAAGGCTCATGGCAACACCGAAAGAACCAGAAAAAATGTTAGAGCCCGTACTAGTTTCTCGCACCGCCACTCCATAGACTTGAGACTGACTAATATTGGAAGCTACAGTGTCGGCCAGGTTCGTCAAGGCTATAGATTCAGTATATTTGGATTGATTGAGAAGGATGACGGTAGAAATCGCCCCCATAATGCTTATAGAAATAAGTAACTCTACGAGGGTAAAACCTTTGGCTCTTTTTCTAAAATAATGAGACATGGAGAAGATCTAGATTGAAGATAATACTGATCCAGGCGCCCAAAACAAGAAAGGGGGCGAAGGGTAACTCGCTTTTCATTGTAATCTTTTTGCCTCCACTTAACAAAGGATAGAGGTGGGTAGTCCCCATGAGTCCAAGTCCATAAACAGCCCCAATCCAGAAACTAAGCATCACCGCAGAGAATCCTATCGCCGCACCGAGAAGTAAGCCTATAGAGAGTGCTAGCTTAGCGTCGCCGAAGCCTATAGCACGACCACGAGACAGAAGCCAGATGGATGCAAAGAAAGCAAAGAGAATGGGGCCAGCGAGAATATCCAGGAAAGTTGTAGGTAGTAAGTAGTAGGTAGTAAGAGAAAGCAGAATACTCAGATATACGAGAGAATCAGGGATGATCTGATGGCGAATGTCGTAGATGACAATGGAGAAGTAGAGGAAAAAGACAGAAGTAAGGAGTAAGAAGTAAGGAGTAAGACCATAAACCCAATACAGGGAGACGAAAAGGAAGCCGGTGAGGAGTTCGGCGAGGAAATACTGAGGGGAAATTTTCGAACGACAGGTAGAACAACGCCCGCGAAGAAGAAGGAAACTGAGTATGGGAATAAGTTCATACCAGGAGAGCTGGTGACGACAATTGGGGCAACTTGAGCGCCCACCCAGAGAGAGGCCGGAGTGGAGACGCAAACCAAGAACGTTGAGGAAACTCCCAACAATAGCCCCGAATACAAAAAGGATGACCACAGTCATCCTTTAAGTATAACAGAACCTAAGTTCTAATTATGGGCAAACGTTGACTGAAGTAGTGTTCCATCCAGAAGCATAGCCCTTGGAAGCACCGAGGCTGTCTACACACCAATAAGGACCGCTTCCAGCAAGATTGGCCTTGATAGCGTAAGCTGTTCCGTTAGATCCGCAAACCAGAGTGGTGTTAGTTGGGTAGTTTGAAGTGGTGGTATACGCCGACATACCAGAGGTGGCATCAGAGAACATTCCTGAAGTGCAGCTAGTTACTGCTGTGCCGTAACCTCCGTTCGTGTCAGCATAAATCTCAGCAGCCACTCTAGCTCCAGCTAGCTGAGTTTTCACCTTAGCGTCGTTGCCTTTAGAGCGGGCGGTATTGAGAGAAGCGATAACAACAGATGAGAGGATGCCGATGATGGCGATCACTACCAAAAGCTCTATCAGCGTAAATCCCCTTTTTGATTGACTAATCATTTGTTTCTTAATAATTTTATCGATTTATAAATCACCTAAAAGTGAATACCCTTATTATACCGCACAATGAGTTGGGGCCTGCTCCAATGTGGATAACTCCCACACCTAGATTCCTGAAGAGGCGATGTCGTAGATAGGGATGAGTACTGAAGACAGGAGTATGCCGATAGCCAAACCCAGAGAAACGATCATCACCGGCTCAATCAAGGACACTAAGGTATCCACTGCATTTACCACCTCTCGTTGATAGAAGCGGGCCATGGTCTTAAAGATACTCCCCAGCTCCCCCGTCTCTTCACCCACCTTGATCATCTGAACGAGAATGTTCGGGATCTCAGGATGCGAAGAAAAAGTTGCTGACAGTGCCTTACCACCCTTCACCCCCTCTAGGCTCTGGACCAGAATGGACTTATAAACCTGATTATCCACAATCTGTGAAGTGACCTCGATCGCCTTCAACATAGGAATGCCAGAAAGAACCATGGTGTTCATATTGTCCGCAATAATCGATAGATAGAGTTTGCGATAGAGAGTGCCAAAATATGGAATATCTAGTTTAAACCTGGCCCAAGCATCCGAGCCGGCATCGGTCCGAATATAACGAAAAAGGAAGTAAATACCAGCAACAATCGCCACAAGAAGCACTAAGCCGAAATCGAGGAAAAAATCTGAGATGGCAAAAACAATTTTGGTGTAAATCGGAACCGCCTGACCACTCTCAAGAATAATTGAACTAATCTTTGGAATAATGAAGGTGAACATCAAAGCCAGCACCCCCAAAAACACTGTGACTACGAAAATAGGATAAATCAGAGCGTTTTTCACCTTGGAAACCACTTCGTAGTTACGTTCAAGGTGTTCCGCGAGATAGTTGAAAGTTTCGTCCAGCTTACCAGTTTCCTCACCTGAGCGCACCATGTTCACATAAAAGTCTGAGAAGATAACTGGATGTTTCGCCAGAGCCTTGGAAATAGTGGCCCCACCCTGAATATCAGCCACAACTTGAGTCAAACTCTTTCTTAGCACCAAATTTTCCATCTCTGAGGAAAGTAGGGTGAAAATCTTGATAGGAGAAACCTGAGCTTCGAACAGTGTCGCCATCTGCTTAGAGAGGATAACGATTTCCTTGTTCGAAACTCCTGGTCCGAAAGAAATTTTCTCATACCATGCAGTTTTGTCTGCTGGTTCGATAGAGACGACGATCAGCTCACGCTTCTGAAGTGAGCCGATGGCTACGTCGATAGAGATAGCCTCTATCGAACCCTCAACCGGCTTGCCAGAATTTTCTAACGCTTGATAATTGAAAAGCATGATGAATTAATTATAGCATTCTCTCCAAGGTCTTTGGATTAGCGGAGAACTGGAAGGCGTTCTCAACAGTGATCTCTCCGTTTCTAACCAGGGTGGCCAGGGAGCGGTTTAGATCAATCATCCCCTCCTCCGAGCTAGTCTCGATAACCGAGTTGATCTCGTGAGTCCTCTTCTCTCGAATAAGATTAGAAACAGCCGAGTTGTTAATAAGAAGCTCCGTTGCTGGTACCAGGCCACCAGAAATGCGAGGGATAAGTCTCTGTGAGAAAATACCCAGAAGAGAACCCGAGAGCTGGAGGCGAATCTGGCCTTGCTGGTCAGCTGAGAAGGAGTCGATGATACGATCTACCGTTTGCGAAGCAGTGTTGGTGTGTAGGGTGGAGAAGATGAGGTGCCCCGTCTCCGCTGCGGTCACAGCGGTCGAAATAGTCTCTGGATCACGCATCTCCCCAATCATGACGATGTCAGCATCTTGACGAAAAATACCCTTGAGGGCCGAAGCAAAGTCTGGCGTATCAATCTTCACCTCACGTTGGTCGATGACAGATTTTTTAGCCTGGAAAATGTATTCGACAGGATCCTCAATAGTGATGATGTGCACTAGGCGCTCACGGTTAATGGTCTCAATCATCGAAGCGAGGGTTGTCGACTTCCCCACCCCAACTGGACCCACAACGAGGAAGAAGCCTTGCTGTTTCCTGGCGAAAGTTCCTAGAATGGGCGGCAAATTTAATTCCTCAAAGGTTTTCACCTCTTTCGGAATGAGGCGCATAGCGATGTTCAGTCGACCAAGTGAGTGATACGCATTACAACGAAAACGCCTATCGCCTAAGGTGCTCCAAGCGAAGTTGACCTCACCTAGCACTTGAAATTCTTTCTGTTTATCTTCTAAGAGAAAAATTTTCAAAAATCCTTCTAAATCCTCCTTCGTTAGGGCGGGTATCTTCGCAATAGGGATGAGAAAGCCAGATACTCTGATCACTGGTACGCGACCCTCAGAGAGGTGCAGATCTGAAGCACCTTCTTTTGCCATAATGTCGACTAATTCGTTTAAAAGGTTCGGTTGGGACATGCTTCTATGATTAAATTATAATGTATTAACCTCTTCGAAAGGAACTATTTTCTGGAAAGCTTTAATAATAGAGTCCTCTTTCATCGTCAAATAGCCCTTGTTACGCAAAACTTTATAGAGCTCTGGTTCCGTAGCAGAGCTAAGAACAGCGGCTTCGACATCCTTATCCATCTCGAAAACCTCTGTCACTGCCACTCGACCAGAGGTTCCAGTAGGACACGTTGGCGTGGATTCGATTTCGTAAACTTCTTTACCGAAAGCAATCTGCTTCTTGAACTCATCTGGCAAATCTTCAAACTGTTTATCAACCATCAGCTTGATCGAGTCCTCAACAGCCAGAGGTTTGCCACTCTCTGGGCAAAGCTTCCTCACTAGACGCTGAGCCATGACCAGAGCCAAAGTTGGTGCAATGAGGTAAGGATCAACACCCATATCAATCAAACGTGGAATAACTCCGATAGCACTGTTCGTATGGATGGTCGAGAACACGAGGTGGCCGGTAAGGGCCGCCTGGATAGCCAATTGGGCCGTCTCCTTGTCGCGGATCTCTCCCACCATAATAACATCTGGGTCCTGGCGCAAAGTGGTGCGGAGACCAGTGGCGAAGGTGTAGTCAATCTCTGGAGAAATCTGGGATTGAGAAACTCCTTCGATCGAATACTCGACCGGATCTTCGAGCGAGAGCACGTTCTGCTGCTCCTTGTCGAGCTCGTTTAACATGGCGTAAAGAGTTGTAGACTTACCAGACCCAGTTGGACCAGAGATAAGAATCATGCCGTAAGGCTTAGTGATGGCTCGACGGACAGTTTCTAAACTTTTTTCCGAAAAACCCATATCACTTAGAGTGCGAACTCCCTTCGATTGGTCGAGAATTCTCATCACCACCTTCTCACCGTAGTAAGTGGGGAAAGTTGAAACACGCAAATCCACCTGCTTATCACCAAACTTGGTCGAAAAGCGCCCATCCTGAGGCTTCCTTTTCTCATCGAGGCGCATGTTAGAGAGGATCTTGATGCGTGCCACCACAGCAGAATGAACCTTGGAAGGGAGAACAAGTGAGGTGTTAAGAATACCATCAATACGGAAACGCACTTTAACACTATCATGATGAGGTTCGATGTGAATATCTGAAGCGTTACTTTCGGAAGCAGATTCAAGAATGGTGGCCACAATCTTAGTAACAGGAGCGTCTTCGACAATTTTTGTTACTCCCACACTCTTTCCTTCCTTACTTTTCTCCGGCACAGCCTCAAGAGACAGTTCGGTATCAAGCTCCGAAAGAGCCTTGTTTAC
>CAYOPK010000025.1:0-6835 GCA_964405855.1 uncultured Candidatus Saccharibacteria bacterium | reverse complement strand
AACCAACATTCCTGGCTCGAGAGTTGGCGAAGTGACTCCACCAGCTGTAGTGGCCGTTACCTTGGGTGAACATGCGGAAGGTGTCGATGAAGCCAGCGTCGATGATTTTCTGCATGCCTTCACGCTCTTCGGCGGTGAAGCCCTTTTTCCCCACATTCGGCTTCGGGTTGGCTAGGTCGTTCTCGGTATGGGCGACGTTGAGGTCCCCGCCGAAGATAACGGGCTTACTTTTCTCAAGCTGTTTCATGTAAAACAAGAAGGCTGGGTCCCAAGACTTGTGCCTAAGCACGAGTCTAGAAAGGTCCTCCTTCGCATTCGGCGTATAGACGCAGACTACATAGAAATCGGGGTACTCAGCAGTCACCACCCGTCCTTCTCGGCTCGGATTGCCATAATCGTCTTTATCTAGGCCATATTTCTCCACCAGGTCAGCTGGTAGGCCATAGGAGACCGAAAGAGGCTTCTCTTTGGAGAAGATAGCTGTTCCGCTATAGCCCTTCTTGTCGGCCGAGGACCAGTATTCCTCGTATTCAGGTAAATCAAGAGGGGATTCTTGTTCCAAAGCTTTGGTTTCCTGCAGGAGTAGAATGTCCGGCTGGTGAGCGTCGAGGAACGGCTGGAACAAGCCTTTTTTATGCACCGCGCGGATGCCATTGACGTTCCAAGAAACAACCCTCAAACCCGACAAGGTCGAACCTTGTCCTGGAATACGCTTATTTTGCATCATTTTTCCAGGTTAGCCATTCGTTCACACTTTCCTGGAAGTCTTTCGGCAGACGGTCATATTCTGGCATAGCTTCTTTGTTCAAAATCTTGGATTCCAGGCGTTCTCCCTTGGCATAATCATGGTAACTAGAATACCTGTAGTTATCGAGAAAAGTGTTCGCCCATTTGATATCTTTGATGCCGTTCTCTTGCCACTTAGGGTCGATAAGCTTGACTGGGTTGAGGTGTATGTAGGCGATGAGGTAGGAAAGATAGTTATCGGTGTTCGCATGCTTCGCTTTGAAGCCTCCTTCGAAGAGCACTCCCGTTCGATCATTGAGTCTATTGAAATACATGGTGTATCCAGTGAGTAGTTTCTGCATGAACTGGCTTACCCCGCCTTCTTCGCTCCCTTTAACAATAAGATGAAAGTGGTTCGGCATCAGGCAATAAGCACAAATATCGACAAGATTTTTATCCTTATTTATAGCCATAATCTGGGACAAGGTTCGACCTTGTCGCTTGAGATCGACTTTCCCAGCATTGTTGGCGATGTAGAGTAGTGAGAGAAATCGGTCGTAATCATGCTTATTGTGGAAAATTTTCCGCTTCTCTGTACCGCGGTTGTAGATGTGATAGTACTCACCTGGGGCTAACCTAATTCTCATTGTCATATGAGCTATATTTTAACACATATTCCAGGACAAGGTTCGACCTTGTCGCATATCCCTTCCGTCCACTCGATTCTGTAGTACAATATTAGAAATGACGAAAAATATATTGATCATCGCATCCATTTTAATCATCGTTCTGGTTGCGGGCTGGTTTTATAAACAGAATAAGGAAGTGGCGGACGACGGCCTGCTAGCTCAGGAGAGAGCGGCTACTATGCAGATTGCCGAAATCTCTATGGAAGGTTCGGTTATGAGGGTAGAGAGTGATCACTTGGTGGTTAGTACCATGAGGATCGAGAGAACCTATAGAGGCAATGAGCCTGTGGAGTTCCAGAGGATCGTCCGCTTCAATAACACCGTTCAACTTACAGAAGAAGGGGAGAGGAGTGAGATAAGTGGAGCGGAGGCGCTCAGCAACCTCAAGATGCGCGACAGAGCAGTCTTCTACGGCTCTGGCAGTGTCAACACCATGACAGGAGAGGAATTCACCGCCAGCAGAGTGGATATTCTCAACAGGGCGGAGTTTTAATTCAAACTTTAGTATGCTTAGTTTATGGAGATTAAGACTCAAATGGTCGGAAGCAATGGAGTGGAGTATCTTGTCGAATATTCGGACGTAGATTCCTTCGACCATTTACCCAAAGAGAGGCTCAAGCAGTCTTATGGAGCTTGCTTCTGCGAAGATAAGTTGGTTATAGGTCTCGGTGGTATGAAGAAGGGTTGGGGGCTCATAGGAGGAAGTATCGAAGCTGGCGAGACTCCCGAAGAGGCGCTGATCAGGGAAATAAAAGAGGAATCGAACATGGAGATTCTGAAATTCCTGCCGATAGGGTATCAGAAAGTAAGTGAGGTGGGTGGTGACAAGTGGTTTTATCAGTTAAGGTACGTTTGCAAGGTGAGGCCGTATGGAGAGTTCGTCATCGACCAAGGAGACGGCCTGTCGGAGAAGGGTATTAGGGAAATTAAGCTTATTGATCCGCAGGATTATAAGAAATACTTCGACTGGGGTGAGATAGGGGAGAGGATAATACAAAGAGCGGTGGAGATGAGAGATAGTTTATAAAGTATTGTTCTAAGCCCTACCTTCATCAAGGTGGCTCAAGGAAATCCTGGGGCCAGTGCTATTTTGGTATTTCCCCTGGTATAAAACGATCTCTCCTTTGGGTTGCCAGAAAGAAACTTGGGCGATTTTCATTCCTGGGTATATCTTAACTGGAAGCGTGGCATGAAGCTGGAAAGTGACGACGCCATGCGAACCAATATCTATCAGGTCCGCAGTCACGTGTACGAACAAACCTAGACGAGCGATTCCTGATTTTCCATGAATAATGGGCACATAAGAGTCACTCCCCACTTTTTCCTCTGAAGATCCAAGGCAAAACGAACCCTTAGATAGAATGAGTCCCCCTTTTGGCAAAATGACTTCTTCATATTCGTTGGGGATCCTGGGATCCAATATTTCATTTTTATACACAAGAATCACTTCCCCTAGCGCAAGGTCGTAGGAGTTGGTTGTGATTGAATTTTCATCAAATGGATCCAGGAGGATATTCCCAACTTTAACCTCTTTTGCAATTTCCTTTCCGGTTAGAATCATAGTTCTTAGTATAATAGAGATTCTTGAGATTGGTTGAGTTTGCCGTATCTACCTTTATGCTCCTCTAATTCTCCTTTATTTTCCCAAAAAGAGACTTGCCCAATGATCATTCCCGGATAAATTCTAATCTTTTTGGCCGCTACCAATTCCAGCGTCCACTGATGTTCCGAACCTGTGTGCCCCAGATTGGCTGAAGCCTGCAGAAATAAACCCAATCGTCCAATCGAGCTTCTCCCAATAAGAGACATGGCATACTTTTTACTACCGATAACTTCTCGAGTATGAGCCAGGCACAACCGCCCTGTCTCTAGCACAAATCCCTCTTCTGGAAGATTGATTTCTTTAAAGACTGGCTTGGCATCCATCATTTCGACGAATACCTTGATTGTACTCGAGAGGCAATAATTATAGCTATTAGGATTAACTTGTTTTGGACTGAAAGGATGAATCACAATATTCCCTGTCTCAACCTCTTTAATTATCTCTCGTCCAGTCAGAATCATGTTTGTTAGAAAAGCTCAGTATATCTGGCCGGATAGATCTGAGACCGATACCTCAAAACTAGTACTGAATACATTTGATAGGGTCTAAGTTCATTCGACATAATCTTTATATCCATCAGCCGTTTATACATCACTTCTTTGACTTCCGGATCAGCAACACCCCTGAGACTGGCGGCTCTCTCGATAGTAGAGGCACAGTAGTGTTCCAGCTCTTCAGGAGTTTCCGGCTCAATCGAACATCGGTCTTCATAGAGAACTTCGAAACCAGCGTACATTCTCATAACGTCGTGATATTTTTCGGTTGTAATCCGAATACCAAATACCCCCTTCGCTTTCTCGATTAGTTCGTCAGGGACATCTCGAGTGACATAAAAAGGAGAGGCGAGTAGTATCCCTCCATCTTGAAGATGTGAAGAAATAATTGTTTTAAGTGTCTCTTCTGGACGAGGAAAAAACTTTAAAGCAGCTCCGACAACAACATGGGAAAACTTTTCACCAGGGCTGAACAAGTCCCCGTCGGCATGTACATACTTAATACCCACCTGAGGCGCATACTGTTCCTTGTTGTGTGTAGCCATCTCCAAGGAGGGTTTGGAAATATCAAGGCCTGTTCCGCGACAACCGGTCATAATAGATAATTCCCTTGAAGAAAATCCAGAAGTACAGGCCATCTCTAAAAGATTTGAATTGGAATCCAATCGGGAGAAGATCGCCCACTTAGAAAGGGTGGAGTATGCTCCCGGAGGAACATTCCACTGGTTCACGAAGCCCACAAAATCCGTGTAGGACATGGCGAGAATACCACCTTTGGTTATGGGGTGATTCATACAAACGGACTCTCTATGGAAATAGAGGCTGTACTCGAATCAAATGCGACAGTCGCCACACTCCCAATAGGGAATATTTGTTGCGGATAAGTATGTCCGAAGTCTACGTTAAATATGATTGGAATATTCGAGGAAAACTCCTTGTGAACCACATCTACAACCATGCTCTCGAATTCTTTTCGCCGTTCGTCGGTCATATTGGCGAATCTTCCTACAATCATCGCCCGAGAAGTATTTAGCGCCCCTTGGATACCGTAGTTCCTCAACATCCACTTCATTTGGGTTTCTGAGGTCCCCTCGTCAGAAACTTCAAAAAACAAAATCTTATCTCTCCAAAATGATTCAGAAACCAGCCAATATTTGGTTCCCTTCATAAATTCCAAAACCTCCACACAACCACCCCACAAGGTTCCCTTTACCTCTTTTACACCAGAAGGATTTTCTAATCTCCATCCCGCATTCGAATGATACATGATCGGAGCGTTAATTGAATCTTTATTGCCCCACTCTAAAAGCCTCTCTGCCCATTGAGAGTAGGGTTTGTAAAAATAGGAATCCCAAGTCCCCATCAAAAAATCCTTTACATGCACATCGAACTCCTGGTTAACATCTTTAGGTTGGGCGAATCCCGCCATAATCGAAGGGCCATGGAACGTCACAAAGCCTCGCTGATTGAAGTAGTTGAGTAGTACCGTTGAATCGGAATACCCCATAAAAAATTTAGGAGTGATTTCGTATTGATCAAGATAAGGCAAGAGTCTAACAGCGTCGTCTCCTCCAATGGAACAAATTACGCCCTCTACCTCCGGATCATTAAAGGCCTGTGCTAAATCTTTAGCCCGTTCTTCTGGGTGAGATGCATTATAAGCCGCTTCTCCGCGTGTAGTCGGATACTCTTTGATGATAAAGCCTAAGTGTTTTTTAAGATTCTCGATTCCGTTTTCATAAACCCAAGGGTAAGAAGCGGGGCCACCCCAGGAAGGGCTTACCACCGCGACCACTGAGCCATTTTTGAGTCGAGAAACCTTTTTCATGCGCCCAATTATAACACAAAACCGCGCCATATTTTCGGAATATGGCGCGGTTACTCAGAACTGATCCGGGATACCATAGCGGAGACGGTACTCCTGGATCTTCTTTTCCAGGTACTGGCCCGACACATGGTTCCTCATGTGCCTGACCTCATGTTCGAACATCCGGATGCTTTCTCGCACCTCCTCAAGTGTGGCGTCGATAGTGGTTAGCCACAAAGAGTCGTCGCTCAACTTTCTCGAAAGAATACGGATGAGCGATGGTCCAGCTGGGCCCCACTCCTTCACAGCAAGAAAGCAAGCGTTTCTCAGTGCCTTACGGAGAACTGAGGAGGCCCGCCCTCTTCCAGGTGTCACCCCGCACTTGAGCAGACACTTGGCGGTTGCCAAGGAATCTCCCAATCTCTTTTCAGAAGCTGAGAAACCCACACCTAGCCGGATGTAATCCGGCGAGGTCATGTACACGTCTCCGAGACCTCTCTGGCGGGCCTCGAAAGTCTCCTGACCGAACCCAAACTCTACGGCGATTGCCCTGCTGTTCAGGTAGATAATGACCAGATTTCCAACATCTAAGCATTCGCCATTGGGTTGTTTCAAAGCAAAGGTGATACCTTGCCCGGTAAGTGCAGGCTGCCCATATCGCCATGAATAGTAGCTGGCGCTCCGACTGTCATACTCCGTCTCGAACCCTCTCTCCGCTGTCTCGAAAGCTTCGTGGCGAATCGCGTGAGAACTTCTCACGATCACCCTTCCCTTTAAATCAGGGAAGTGATCGAAGAAATCCAACACACAACAAGAATCAAACTGAGTGATGGGACAGAGCATCCCAAACATTAGGAACGAAGCGAAATATTCGGGATCGAAACTTCGGTCCAGCGTCCTCTTGAGATTATGATTTCTCAGGCAGGGCTGTATGACAAAGCTCCTTTCCGGATTCTCCGAAAAGAGGTCTGGCTTCAGTACACTGATCGTAGCAGAAGTAAAGAGTGTCGTAGGATCGGGACAAGGAAATATCGGCGCTGACGACTTTTCCTGGTACCCATACGAGAGAAAGGTCTTTCTGAACACATCAACTACAGTCTCCATTTCGGGCACCTCCTTCTGAAGTAACTCGTCCGTCCAAAATCATGGGTTATAAGAAAGAGCTTGTCAATACCTTATAGGTGTGGGGGTTATCCACAGTTTGCCAAGGAAGGGGACTTGGGCGTGTTGACATTGTAGATAAAAGGGTGTTTAGTGGACATAGACAAGGATTGCTACCAAGTTCGCTCGCTCGTTCACTCGGAAACTCATCGAAAGGAGGCCGTTATGCGTAATTTTGTACGTAAACTCGTGCTCGTCCTCGTCGTGTTCGTCGTGACGGCCACTTTGGCCACTTGTGCAGGAGGTAGTCCAACAAGTCCTGGCCCAACCGATGGAAATGGGAACCCTTGCCCCGCCGGCACCACTGCCTTCGACGGCCCGATCATGCAGGTCGAGGTCAAGTACATCCGTCAGG
>CAYOPK010000024.1:0-7242 GCA_964405855.1 uncultured Candidatus Saccharibacteria bacterium | reverse complement strand
CTGGGGTGTCTTGTCCGGTTTCTTCATCCTGACCACGAGCCAGAGCAAGGGCCGAACCACGGACAATGAAGAGACGCAAGCTCTCGCCAATCTGTGGGGCAGCAATCGCTACTCCATCATCTTCACCGTACAGAGCTTGCTTCATCTTTTCGATAATTTTGGCGATCTTCTTCGAAACAATATCTTCTACTGGCACGTGCCTAGCTGTCTCGCGTAGGACGGGAGCTTCTCGGTCTAGTATTAAATTCTTCTTCTCTCTCTTTTTCATTGGACATTAGTCATTGGTCATTGAGGCTTTCCTTTAGAGTATGCTCTCGGGGTCTACTTTAATCGAAAAGTGATGCGGGAGCAAAGAGAGGATTTCTATAAGCTCGGCATCTGGGTATTTCTCCCTAGGGATTCGCAAAACGAGCGAGTGGCGGAAAATATCGGGTTGCCATCTCGCTAGGCGTTCCTGAAGCTTCTCTAGCTCTACTTCTGGGTTTTGAATCCTGGTTTCTGGATGCAAAGAAATTTTGATAAAGATGGAGAAAGGAGGATAGAGGAGAGTTTCTCGGTCAGCAATCTCGTTCTGGTAGAAGTCTGTGATGTTGCCCTGTGAGCTCCAAGCCAGAATCTGCTGGCCGATGTTTCTAGTCTGGATGACTGACTGGATCTTGGTCATCTCGCGCAGACGGCTGACCAGATAGAAGATTCTCTCATGAATACTGAAGTCTGGGACCGAGAAGAGTGAGTCGACAGAGACGAGCCCAGCATAAGACACTGAGTCCAGGTAGAAGAAGGCGAGCTCAGTGCCGACCAGGACCCCACGACTCTCTCTGAACTTCTCGATGATAGCTCGAGCCTTCACATCGGTGCTGGCATGGTCTTTGTCCAAGATGAAAACTGGTTTATCTGGGTAGAGAAGTTCGACTTGGCGTGCGATCTCTTCTGTGCCGATACCAAGCGGCACCAACTTCCAGCTCTGACAGAGTCCGCAGGTGGTGGTGCTGTCGCGTTGACTGCTGCAAGCATGACAAACATAGACGTTCTCCTCGCCTTTTTTATGCAGAACCACAGGTGCACCACAGTTGAGGCAGGGTAGGAGCGCTCCACAGTCCCCACAGACTGTGGTGGGAGCCAGGCCTTTCCGCACACCGAAAAGGAAGAGGGGTTCTTTGGCCTCTACAGCTTGGTCGATAAACTCTTTGAGTTCTGGGGAGAAGATTTCGAAGCGGCCATTTTCGTTTTGCTTCGAGTCGATGGTGACCAGTTTCGATGGAGCGGCGGGGAGTCGCCAGCGGATAAGGGAAGATTCTCCGTAGTGTCCCTTTTTCTCGAGCCACAGAGTTTCGAGTGGGAGAACTGAGTCACCGAGGACAAGCTGTTTGTTGCCATGACGAGCTAGCATCTCAATGAAGAAGCGCAGATCGAGGTGTGGTCTGGTCAGAGAGCGGTAAGAGCGGGAACTCGTCCTCTCGATAATGATGGTGTCTAGATCTTGGCGGGAGAAGAAGAGCCCGGCGGGGGTGGTGATGAAGAGAATTGGGTGCTTCTCCTCGAGTGCCTTCTGCCAAGTTTTGAGTGCTAACGGCTTCTTCATCTTCAGAGTGAAGACGTGGACGAAGTCGCTAATCCCTTTCGATAGTTCAATTTGCATTCTCTCGGCGTCGAGGTGTGTGGGCACGACCAGCATGACCGAAGTGTTTTGGGCGAAGGCTTGTCTGACTAGTGCTCTGTACTGACCGTAGCGCTCATCACTCTCCATTTGGAGAAGAATAGTTTCTCGACGGCGAGGTTCAGCGGGAGTAGTTTTTTTCTGGAGAGGTAGAAGAGTTTCTAGATTTTCAGAAATTATTTTTGGCAGGAGAGCAGAGAGAAGTAGGCCCGCTTTCGTCCCGTAGTAGTTGGCACAATCTTCTACTGCTTCTAATGTTGAGGTGTTAAAGCCAGCTTCGAGAATGTCGGACTGGCGAATTTTCTTTAAGACGAAACCAGCTTTTCGGATGAGAGATTTGGCCGAGAGAGCGTCTCGAGCCGAGAGCACTACAGCGAGGGTGAGTTTGGAGCGTAGTGGTACGCGGACGATGGTGCCGGGAGCGAGTTTGGTCGCCGAGAAATACGAGAGAGTGCCCTGTCCGGGAGCCGAACTTAAAGGCACCACTTCGATTAAATAGGTTCTTGGCTCTGGTTTGCGAGCTTTTACTTTCACTCCGTTATAGTATCATGAGGTCTAATTCTTATGGCTAAAAAGCTCGGCATCGATCTCGGCACTACCAACATCTTGGTCTTCGTACCTGGCAAGGGGATTGTACTTAACGAACCTTCGGTAGTGGCTGTCTCCTCTGACAACAAGATCCTCGCTATTGGTGCTGAAGCCAAGGCCATGATTGGGCGTACTCCTGACGACATCCGAGCTTATCGTCCGATGAAGGATGGTGTCATCGCCGACTACCGCGTGACAGAAGCCATGCTTCGTTACTATATGGACAAGACTCTGGGCAAGTGGAACATTTGGAAACCCGACGTGCTTATCTCGGTGCCAGCTGGGGTGACCTCGACTGAGCGCCGAGCGGTGGTGGAAGCGGCTATGAAAGCAGGAGCGAAGAATGCTTATGTGGTGAAGGAACCGATTCTCGCTGCCATCGGTGCCGGTATTCCGATCCAGGAAGCGGCAGGGCATATGATTGTCGACATTGGTGGAGGTACTACTGACGTGGCTGTCATCTCTCTCGGTGGCATCGTCGCCTCGACTTCGGTGAAGGTGGCTGGGAATAAACTTGATCTCGCTATCACGGACTATATTAAGAAAACTCACAACCTCGTCATCGGTGACAAGATGGCCGAGGATGTGAAGATTAAGATTGGTTCCGCTATCCCGTTGGATGAAGAGTTGGTCATGCAGGTTAAAGGTCGAGATTTTGTTCTGGGTTTGCCGAGAACTATTGATTTGAAAACCAACGAAGTGGTGAAGGCGATCTCGAAGGAACTCCGTGAGATGGTCAAAGCGGTGAAAGATGTTCTCCAAGAAACTCCGCCAGAACTTTCTTCTGACATTATCGACAAGGGGATTATTATGACCGGCGGTTCTTCTCAGCTCCGCAATTTCCCAGAACTGATGCTTCGTCGCACGGGGGTGAAGGCTGTTCTCGCCAAGGACGCCTACTTCTGCGTGGCCAAGGGCACCGGCATCGCTCTCGAACATTTGGATACTTATAAAAAGAGCATAATTGCAAAACGCTAGTGGCTGCGATCAAGTTTGAAATTAAGAAGAAGATTCCCGGTGCGCTGGGGCGGGCGGGGATTATTGAGACAGCGCATGGGGTCATCGAGACACCAGCTTTTGTCTCTGTGGGGACCAAGGCGACAGTGAAGGCGCTCACTCCAGAACAGATTTTAGAAACCGGGGCTCAGGTTGTGCTTGCCAACACTTATCATCTTTACCTAGAACCAGGAGACGAGAGGGTGAAGAAGTTTGGGGGACTGCAGAAGTTTATGAACTGGTATGGTCCGACCATGACTGACTCCGGCGGATTCCAAGTTTTCTCCCTCGGCGCTGCGTATGGTAAGGAGCTTTCGAAAGTAGTTTCTATCACCGATCCGTCTCAACTTATACCTGAGCGTTCACAAGATAGTGAGACTCCGAGACTCGCGAAGATTGGCGCTGATGGAGTTTCTTTCCGCTCACATCATGATGGCACACTCCACTACATCACGCCGGAGAAGAGTATTGAGATTCAGCATAACCTGGGAGCGGACATGATCTTCGCTTTCGATGAGTGCACTTCTCCAACGGAAACATATCGGTACCAAGAAGAAGCGTTGGAGAGAACGCACCGTTGGGCAGAGAAAAGTTTGCAATATCATAAGTCTAAACCCAATGCGGAGTATCAAGCCCTATTGGGGATTGTGCAGGGTGGGCGGGATGAAGGTTTGCGCAAACGTTCGGCTGAATTTATTGGAGCTCTAGATTTCGACGGTTTCGGTATCGGTGGCAGCTTCGCCAAGGAAGACATGGAAACATCGGTGAAGTGGGTTAATGAGATTCTGCCAGAAGAGAAGCCGAGACACCTCTTAGGCATCGGGGAGCCAGAAGACCTTTTTATGGGTGTCGAGAACGGCGTGGATCTTTTCGACTGTGTGGCACCGACGAGAAATGGTCGAGGAGGTACACTCTATACATCGAGAGGGAAGATTAATGTGAGGAATGCAGAATACAGGGAAGACATGGGGCCACTTGATGCAGAGTGTGGGTGTTCGACTTGTCGAAACTACTCACGAGCCTATCTTTGTCATCTTTATCGCTCACACGAAATGTTAGGGGGCACTCTGGGTTCCATACACAATCTTTATTTCATTATTAACCTGGTGAAGAAAATGCGGGAAGCTATTTTGGCCGGAACTTTCCAGGAGTTTAAAAAAAAGTTTTTAGAGAAGTATAAGAAATAAAAAGGACCGGTCCCACAGGGGACCGGTCCGAGCTCCTTTCCTAGATTAGACCGAGTTACCAGCTATTCGGTGCCACTCACTCAGGGCCTGAGTCGTCGGGTGCACCCGAATCCCAGAGCTGGGTCCGCCTGCTATCTTATTGTATAGTGGGGTCCTAAAGCAAATGTCAGTTTTCAAAATCAGAAACGAGTTCAAGCCAGCCGGTGATCAGCCTGAGGCTATCAAGCAACTGATCCAAGGGGTGAAAAAAGGTCTGACCCATCAGACCCTGCTTGGTGTAACAGGTTCCGGCAAGACCTTCACCGCGGCGAATGTTATCGAGGCTATTGGCAAACCCACACTCGTTATTGCCCACAACAAAACCCTGGCCGCTCAGCTGGCGCAGGAATACAGAGAATTTTTCCCCGACAATGCTGTGCACTATTTCGTCTCCTACTACGACTACTATCAGCCCGAGGCTTACATGCCTACCACCGACACCTATATCGAGAAGGAGGCCATGATCAACGAAGAGATCGAACGTCTACGCCACGCTTCGACCCAAGCTCTGCTGACTAGGAAAGACGTCATCATCGTCGCTTCTGTTTCTTGTATCTATGGTCTCGGCAATCCAGATGAGTATGAGAAGGTTAATCTGAAGTTGGAGTTCGGTCAGTATGTTTCCCGTGCCGATCTCATCCGTGATCTGGTGGACATTTATTACTCTAGAACAAACGCCGATCTCAAATCTGGGCAGTTCCGTGCTCTAGGCAATACGGTGGAGATCATGCCAGTTTCTGAGAAAATGGTTTATCGTCTCGAGATTGAAAATGACAGAATTCAGAAGATTCAGAAGATTGATGCCACTTCCAGAGTGGTTTTGAAAGAGCTCAACAATTTCTTCCTCTTCCCGGCCAAGCATTTCATCACCGAGAGTGAGGCGCAGAAAAGAGCGCTTCGTAATATCAAGTCCGAACTCGAAGAGCGGCTAGTGGAGTTGAAGAAGGAGGGGAAGAATCTGGAAGCCGAGCGTCTCAAGCGTCGCACGAGTTACGACCTGGCTATGATCCGCGAGGTGGGGTATACGAACGGGATCGAGAACTACTCGAGGCACTTCAGTGATAAGAAGCCAGGAGAGGCACCCTACACTCTTCTCGATTACTTCCCGAAGAAGGCCGACGGCTCAGCCGACTTCCTAACCATCATCGATGAGTCGCATGTGACCGTACCTCAGATTGGTGGTATGTACGCTGGAGACAAATCCAGGAAGGATACGCTGGTCGAATTCGGTTTCCGTTTACCATCAGCCCGCGACAACCGCCCACTCAAGTTCGAAGAGTTCGAGAAACGTGTCGGCCAAGTCATCTTTACCTCTGCCACCCCTGCCAAGTATGAGAAGGAGAAGGGACAGAAAATCGTGGAGCAAATCATCCGTCCAACTGGATTGATTGACCCCGTGGTAGAGGTGCGACCGATTCAACCGAAGGGGAAATATCCAGGCCAGATTCTCGATTTCATCGCTGAAGCGGAGAAAGCTATCAATAAGGGTGGTCGAGTTATCGCCACCACATTGACCAAGCGTATGGCAGAGGATCTCAGTGAATATTTGAAAGAAAAGAAAATAAAGGCTGAGTACCTCCACAGTGATATTAAAACTATTCAACGCATCGAGATCCTAACCAGTCTGCGCCGAGGAGAGTTCGACGTTATCGTCGGAGTCAACCTGCTCCGCGAGGGGATCGACCTGCCTGAGGTAACACTCATCGGTATCTTGGATGCTGACAAGGAAGGTTTCTTGCGCTCAGAAACCGCTCTGGTGCAGATTATTGGTCGTGCAGCGAGAAACGTCGATGGGCGAGTTATTCTCTATGCAGACTCTTTCACCAGTTCGATGAAATATGCTATAGACGAGACAGCTCGTAGGAGGAAGATTCAGAGTGAATATAATACTAAGCACGGTATCACTCCGAAGACAATTATTAAAAAAATTAAAGACATCACTGATACTCTCGAGCGCGAACATCATCAGGCAGTCAATATGCTTCTAGAGACTGATTCAGCTATGTTCAAGAAAGCGCCGAAGAAAGTGATCAAGCAGAAGATGGAAGAGATGGAACAGGCAGTGAAGAATCTCGACTTCGAAACCGCGGCCATCCTCCGCGACGAAATCCGGGCTCTGGAAGCGATGGTGCCGAAAAAGAAGGGGAAATAAAGCAAAAGACGGTCGCGCATCGCGCGACCGTCTCGAATGTGCGGCGGAGAAGTTGTCACTCCTCGTCTTCATCCTCGGCCTTATTTTCCGTCTGCCAAGTTGCGAGGTCCTCCGGGAAGTAGCTTGTCAGATCGACGCAGCTCGAGATTGAGAGTGGATAGCCAGGTTTGCGCCGAACCCAGTCCTCCTCCACAATCGCGCTCCGGAGCTCGAAGTGGTCACAGTACATCCAACCACAGAAACGGCACGGAATGCCGCAGCCACAGGAGAAGGTTCCGATCAGTTCACGATCTTTCTCTGGGACCAGCTCTTCGAACGTAGGATCTTTTTCAGTTTCTGACACGTTGGCCTCCTTCTTGGAATCTGCTACAATCATCCATATATACCCCTATGCGTCAAGCGTGGGGGAAGTTCCATGTGTTGTATGGAACTTCAAAAAATATGAAAAAAGATTCAAAAACAGGAGATAAGATCATAGTGAAGGGTGCTCGCACCCACAATCTGAAAGATATCACGGTTGAGATGCCTCGCAACAAGATGGTGGTCTTCACCGGCCTTTCTGGATCGGGGAAATCTTCCCTCGCTTTCGACACTATCTTCGCTGAGGGTCAGAGACGCTACGT
>CAYOPK010000023.1:0-7389 GCA_964405855.1 uncultured Candidatus Saccharibacteria bacterium | reverse complement strand
ATACTAATTCCGTTAGCACCACTGCTTGACTGAACAGAGAGAGGGAAGGTCGGATTCGTCGTCCCGATGCCGACGTTGCCGGAATCAAGAATGGTCATTTTTGTCGCACCGGCGGTTTGAAAATACATATCGTTGCCAGCGCCAGCGGCGTTTATAACCATTCCTGAACTTGCTGGAGCATTAGCATATATTTGGCCGTAAGTTGTGCCGGCCTGTTGTAATCTAATTTCACCACCGCTTACGCCATTTAAATCAAGACCAGCCCATGTGGTAGCATCTTCAATATCAAGTTTGACTGTTGGATTCGTCGTCCCGATACCTACTCTTCCTAAACTTGTATCCACATAAAGTTGGTTGGTATTTACCGCAAAGTCCCCAGTAGTTGAAAGGTTTACGTTTAAGTTAGACCCAGCTGCTGGGGTGATGCCAAGAGCTCCAGACGAAATGAGCGATGGAGTAGAAAGAGAAGTAGTTACAGCAACTGTTCCAGTGAAATTGGCTGAAGAAGAAATAGTCTGCCCATTGATAAGGCCAGAAGTTAATACTCCAGCGGTTAGAGCGCCGAGATTGGCATTGGTTGAATAGAGATTCGTTGAAGAAGCAGTGGTTGCAAATGAGTTAGTGGTTGTGGCGGAAGTGCCAGTGGCGTTACCAAACGTTAGATTAGTGATAGTGGAAGAAGCTGAGAGAATATTTTCAATAGAAGCGGTGCCCGTTGAGGTGATGCCCCCGGAGCCGGTGTTGATCGTATTGTTATTAGTGAGAATACCGTTTGTCCAAGTACCCGCAATCTCAAAAGCTGTTGTTCCTGTGCCGGTATTATTTAGGTAAATGCCATGTTCAGTGGTGCCGGTACCAGTGTTAGTGAGCGAGAGGAGTGATTGGGTGCCAGAAGTGGTGTTGTTGGTGAGAGTGCCAGAGAAGAGGTTGGCCAAGGTGGAGATGGAAGCATCTGAAGCAGTGTATACAACGTTGAATGGATAATTCACGGAGAGATAACGCTGGTTGTTCGTCCCACTGTTCCAAGAAAGAGTGGCGTTGCCAGAACCAGAGTTTCTCTGGAAGATGAGAGCTTTGAGGTTATCTCCAGCTTCATTGGAGCCCACAGTCCAAGTGTCATTGGAGGTGGCGCCAGAAACCACAGTTCCCGAGAGGTTGTTTGCGGTGATGGTGTCGAAATAACCGTTTTTCCAATAGAAGCTTGGGGAACCGATCGAGTTGGTGTTTGAGGAAGCATCAGTGGTAGGTCTAAGTGCGCCAGAGGAATCGAAGACCACCCTGTTGTTTCCTCCAGGACTCAATGAAAGAAGAGTTTTGGAACCAGAACCAACGCCAGAGCCAGTGACATTAATTTCCAGAGCACTATAACCTCCCCCGGCCACAGTTGAATCAACCAGATCGATCACCTGTCCACGAGAAACTTGCCCATTGCCGGCGTTCGCGGTAAGAGTCTGTCGAATCAGAGTACCAGAGGTAAGGTTGGCACCATTTACTGAAAAGATGTTTCCGGTTGAAGCGCTTGAATTGATAACGAAGGTGCCGTCGTTTTGTTGATAGTTGTTAACGTAGAGATCATCGAAGGTGCCCTTGGTGGAGAAGAAGTTTGTGGAGGTGGCATTGGTGATAGTTGCATAATCCCCGAGCCCATTTGTAAATTGAAAATTGGTACTTACTAAATTGGATGAGAACATATTTGTTGTTGTCGCACTCGTACCAGTGGCGTTCTGGAAGGTAAAGTTTTGGAGAGTGGAGGAACCAGTGGTGAAGATGTTGGCCAGAGAATCAATTGAACCTGTGCCGAGAGTGAATAAGTTGGAGAAGAGATTAGTAGAAGAAGCGGTGGTGGAGAAGAGATTGGTGGTGGTAGCGCTGGTGGTGGTGAGCGTATTTAAAACAGTCGAACCAGTGCTGGTGGCGTTCGTGAACTGAAAATTGCTGGCTGTTAGTTGCTGATTGATGGTGAGATTGGTGCTGATAATTTCTGATGAAAAGAAGTTGGTGGTGGTGGCGTTGGTACCAGTGGCATTAGTGAAGGTGAGGTTTGTGAAGGAGCCTGAGGGCCCAGAAATTGTAGCGTTGGTTAAAGTGGAGTTCGAGAAGGTGCCGGCAGTAGTTATGTTGTTAAACATCAGAGAGGTCCGACTCGAATCTGTGTCAGCCTGGCGAGTAATGGCAGGGCGAGTATCTGTGAGTAAGATATTCTCTCGGAGAATAGTTGGGTTGTAAGTATAGTTATAAACGATGGATGAAGATCCTGAACCTGAGTTTGAACCAGATGAGAGAGTGGCTGGAGGCATGTTAGCAATCTGCGCACGCACGTAACTTTCTAACTCTGCCTTGAGATCCCGTTGGAGCGAAGTGGAGTCGAAGGGTTGCATACTCTGTGTCACAGCCTGAAACCGAGGTGCCGACCACTCGGGCTCTGGAAGTTGCGGCTCATCTGTTCCAAAAGCAATTTGCCTCAAACTTCGGAAGCCGCTGAAGAAAGTTTCTAAAATATCAGAAACCGTATCAGAGAAAGAAGTTGCAGCCAGTTGAGTGGCTGACACTGAAGCAGTTAAATCAAAGAGAGAGAAGGATGCGACTCGAGCCTCTAGGTTTCTAACAAGTTCTGGAGAAGCGTGACGAAGCATTGAAAAACCTCCACCAACAAAAACGACTAGAGCAAGGGTTACGGCCATAGCCTGACGAGCGGTCCACTTGGCTATTGTTGAAGGATGGGAAACCTCAACCTTTTTCACCAGTTCGGGTAGTTGGGGGGTATTATCACTTTTATAAGTCAGGGCAACATCTTTAAAAGATTTTAGAGGAAGAACCTCTGGTAGAGTCTCCTTATTTGCCTCAACAGCATTCAAATGCGGGTTTTGAACCTCTGTGTCTCTTTGCGGCTTTTTTCTCTTGCCGAGCTGACGATTCTGCTTGTGTTCAACCAATGCCTCAAAGTTCACATACCAGGTTCTACCAATCAGCTGGGCTGGGACTTTTTTTGCACGACAGAGCTGGCCGATATAATCACTGGTGTAGCCAATTTTTTCTGAAGCTCGGCTAGCCGAGATATATCCTTTTTCCTTGGAGAATATGTCTAATTCCATCAATATAAATTATAGATCTCGGCAACATAAAGCCCTATGAAATTTATAGTAAAAATGGGGACAATAAAATTTCTTTTACCAAGCTATTTCTAAACTTTCAAACCCAAGCTTCCTTATATACTTAGATCTATTTTTAGCACCTAACTATCTAGTGACGACTATTTATTAACCACTTACCTTATCCCCATTAAAGCTTGATAGAAGATACAAATACTTGTAAACTACTTTATATAGGATTATTAATGTTTAGATAAGTTATAACTTAGAAAGTATATGAAAGAAATTTATTTCTCCATCAAGGAAGCAGCAGAAATTCTCGGAGTCTCCACTCTCACTCTCAGAAACTGGGATAAGTCTGGAAAATTTAGACCACAAAGACACCCAATGAACAACTACCGAGTTTACAAACTCTCAGCTTTAGAGAAAATTATCGAGGATATTGAGTTCGGCACAAACAAAAGTAATGCAGAGAAAAAGATTCGAAAACTAACGATCAAGCATCTCGACGAGTAGCTTCTGGAGAAGGACCGGGTTCGCACGTCCACCAGAGACCTTCATGACCTGTCCCACTATAAACTGCGAAGGCACTTCTCGACCAGATTCCCCTATTACTTCCTCGAGCCAAGTTCTTAAAATATTTTCATCACTCACTTGCATCAAATTTTTCTTCTCTGCGATCTCGCGCGCTGAACCTCCATTCTCTGAAAGAGTTTTCAAAATTTCTTTTGCACCACGAGAAGAGATCTCATCGGTAGAAACCATCTTCAACACTTGGACGAACTCCGTCACTTCAACAGGGCTCTGCAGGTCGGAGGTGATGTAGTTAGAAGCGAGCTTGGTCAGCGTCTTATCCTCAAGACTCTCCCAGACAATCTCGAAGTAACTTCCCCATTCTGGTTGAGTGACGTAGATCTCGGCGTGCTCATCCGTGATGCCAAGTTTTAAAAGTCGCTCGCGCTTCTCCCAAGGCAGCTCTGGCATCGCCCGACGAAGCGCTTCTGGTGCGAAGTCGGGTATATCTCTTAGAAAGAGCTTCGGCAGATCTGGATCTGGGAAGTAGCGATAGTCATGAGAATCTTCCTTGGCTCGCTGAGAGAATGTTTCTCCTGCATTCTCATCCCAACCACGAGTTTCTTGAACTACTTTTTCTCCTTTTTCTAGGAGTTCGATATGCCTCATCATTTCAAATTTAATCGCCTTCTCTACTGCTCTAAAAGAGTTTAGATTCTTCACCTCCACTTTCGTACCGAGTTGTTGGTTGTTGGTTGTTGGTTGTTGGTTACTGACACTGATATTCGCCTCAACTCTCATCTCCCCTTTCTCCATGTTGGCCTCCGCAATACCTAGAGTAATAAGCAGGAGTTGAAGCTCCTTGGCAAACCGAGCAGCCTCCTCGGCACTATGAATGACTGGTTCGGTAACAAGTTCCATAAGAGGTACCCCGGCGCGGTTAAAATCGACCAGACTCTCCTCACCTTTGTCATGAGTAGACTTGGCTGTGTCTTCTTCTAAATGCACTCGAGTGAGGGTAACCCCGGCCAACTCTCCTCCCTTCACCAGAGGGTGCTTGTACTGACTGATCTGATAACCCTTTGGGATATCGGGATAGAAATAGTTCTTGCGGTCAAACTCGGTATACTCCGCCAGTTCCCCACCTACTGCCACGCCGAAACGGAGAACACTCTCGACCGCCTTTTTATTGATAACAGGCAGAGTGCCTGGGTGGCCCATACAAACTGGGCAGATGTTCACATTGGGACGAGTTTCGTCAGCGTCGTTCTTTGAATCACAGAACATCTTCGTCCGAGTGTTGAGCTCGGCATGCACCTCTAGTCCAACTGTTAGCTTGTAGTCGTTCATTTATTTACTCGTGGTGAGCTTCGTCGAACCAAACTTCTGAGTCAGATGCTCTCCGAACCTGGCTACCAGAGCGTCATCTAAGACAGAGATAGCTTGTACATCGTCCGAAAGTGATCTGAGAAGGGCCATTTTGGCCTCCTTTTCTTCCTCAGTGATCATGTCGGTTTTCGTCAAAACGATCATTTCTGACTTCTCGGTGATGGCTTTATTATAAAGCTCAAGCTCTTTTCGAACAATTTTATACGACTCTAGAGGATCGGGATCTTCAGCGGAGATGCAGTGGACCAAGCCCTTCGTGCGCTCTATATGGCGTAGGAACTTGTGCCCCAAGCCCTTACCCGAAGAGGCGCCCTCGATGAGACCTGGGATGTCGGCCAAGATAAGCCCATAAAACATGCCTAAACTCGGTTCAAGGGTAGTGAAGGGGAAAGCACCCACTTTGGAGCGGGCATTTGTCAGAGCGTTCAATAGGCTCGACTTACCGGCATTCGGAAGCCCAATAATACCCAGATCCACCAAGAGTAGGAGTTCTATATGGAAATCAGCCTCTTCCCCATCGACGCCGGGCGTAGTTTGTTTCGGCTTCTGGTTCACTGAGGACTTGAAGTGCTCATTGCCTAGACCGCCTCGGCCACCTTTTAGAAGCAGAGTGCGTTCGCCGTCCTCCATAATCTCGAAGGTGTGGCCTGTGGTGAGATTCTTCAATCTTGAGCCGACTGGGAGCTTGATCTCCACGTCGTCGCCTACACCGCCCTGCCTGAGGTTCTTGGACCCATCTTCACCTGGGCCTGCTTCGAAGATCTTCGTATTCCTGTAGGCTGCCAGTACCCCAATATCGCGTACGCCAATAGCGTAAACGTCGCCGCCCTTACCGCCGTTGCCTCCAGAGGGGCCGCCATGATCTTTCCCCTTCTCATGAAGCCAGCGCTCAACGCCGTCACCTCCTCGGCCGGCCTTAAAATGTAGTGTCAGTTCGTCTATAAACATGTTCCATCACTCTAACATTTTTACCCATTCTTTGCCTCTAGTGCGAGGTGGGCGAGTGCGATGGCGGCTTCCTTTGTTTTGGTAGTGCACATGAATCCTGAGTTGTGACAAAAGTCAGCTCCAGAGACACCGGTCACTTGCTCTAGAGCCTCCCCCTTTTTAGCCCGCCAGGATTCTGGAAGTGGTTTGCGGAGATTATAAGTCGTGCGGTCAACATTGATAGCGAGGAGTTGCCAGGACTGATGATCTCGTCTAAAAAGAACGGCATACAGTGGTTCTGGGTAATTATTCAAAACTCCATTGACCACCTCTCGACCAAAAGAGGTCGTGGTGTCGACGACCACCAATCTTTTGTCTGAGCTGTTCTCATAAGCCTGTTTTATAAAAGTGGTTGCCTCAGACATGTCTTGTTCTATCTTGATCATCCTCTGCAGAAGACCTTTGGCCCAGTCAACTGCAGACTTGAAACTTCCATCCCAGTCTTCGGTCTCTTTCCAAGTAGGCTTGAACAGACCGACAACACTAACCGCGGAATACGGTCTGATACCAGGGACCAGGGAAGAGAAAATTTCTTTCCCACAATCCCCCGCATCTATAGGTTGAACTAGTGTCATATCAATCCTTTCAGAAATTTCTTGGGAACCACATAGCTCCGCCCCTAATTCCTTCCACACTAAGCCAAATGAAGCATAAGGAATTCCATTGCCTCTTTCTCCAGCGCCGCCGAGCTGGTGGTGGTCGAAGCGATTCCGTTTCGGATCATAAACCCCACCAACATCAACCACGATGTCGGCTTGGGAAATTTCTCCCTCATCTCGAGTCCTGATGATCTCTGCTTCTGGATACTTCAAAAGGAGGACGGCCGTAGCAAAGACGTCGTCGGGATGGAACTTAACGTTATGCGTGACGATTTTCATATATTTTATTTGCCCAATGGATGACGAGGAGATACACCACAGCGGTGAGAGCCATGGTTGGGATGGTGATGTAGCCGAACTCGTAGACGTAGAGCTTGGCACAAGATCCCTCACCTGAAGTGCACTCGAGTAGTGAGGTACCGCCCAGGTTGGCATAAGTCTGGTAAAGCGAGATGACTCCAGCGAGTAGAACCAGGGGGGTGCTGTAGCGGAAAATATTTCTATCCCCTTTCCACCAAGCTAGACCAAAGAGGGCTACTAGTGGGAAAAGTAGAACTCTCTGCCACCAGCACAAAACACATGGTTCGTAATTTAAGATGACCGAGTAGAAGAGGCTACCAGCCATGGTAAGTATAGCGAGCAGCCAAGAGAGGAGGGGGGCTCTCTCGCCGAGGAAGCTGGCGATCTCCTTTCCCCAAGTGTTTCTGAAGACGAGACCCGCGATCAAAATGGCCAGCAGGAGATGCGAGAGAAGAATTAACAAAGAGAAATTTTCTGCAATCAGATTAGACATTGTCTTCTGGAAGTGGGCA
>CAYOPK010000022.1:0-7498 GCA_964405855.1 uncultured Candidatus Saccharibacteria bacterium | reverse complement strand
AAGGACGTCATGAGGATCACTGGGACCAAAATTGGACTAGAAACCTTGACTCTTGACAAGCCTAATCAAGAATAGTATTATATTAGAGGACATTTCCGTCCAGGAAGGACAACTTTATGGAGACACCGACCCTGTTCAAGAAGGGCGAGGGACTCGACACCGAGATCGGTAAAGTGCTTGAGGAAATCGCTCAGACCGTCACGGGAGGCAAGTACGCCGTGGTAGTTTGTACGATAAGGACGGTGTTCGTAGAACACGACACTTACGAACGTGCAGTCTACCTGATCTGGGACCGCGAATTCGGACCGCACGTCTGTGGTGGCCTACTCCTGCCATTCGGCATGAAGGAGCCGGTCAGGGCAATCAACATGGCAGTCGAGTTGCTGCGGATCCGTGAAAGGTTGAGTAGCCCAGAACCCATGCCTGTCGACGTGATCTGGCGGGATATTAAGAGGGATTTGAGTTAGGGCAACCTATTCTCATAAGGGGGCGGGCCGTCAGGTCCGCCCTTTAAACTTCTTGCCTTTTTAAACTTTCCATGTAGAATATTATCCCTATGACCGAAGCCACCAAGACCCCCAAAAAGACTGCTAAAAGAGCCACAGAGGCCTCTGCAACCGTATCTGAACCAAAAGCTAAGAAGCTAGGAAGCCAAGAAGCTAAAAAGCTAAAATCTGGTCTCTACGCCGTCTTCGCTACTGGAGGCAAGCAATACCGTGTTCAGGCAGGGAATACGCTCAAAATCGAGAAGCTGGTGGGTGAACACACCGAGGGCGACAAGCTCGTTTTCGACAACGTCCTCATGACCGACAACGGTGGTTCGGAAGTCACTCTCGGTAAGCCATTTATCAAAGGCTCATCCGTTACTGCCACTCTCACCAAGATCGCTCGTTACAAGACCGTGGATGTTATCAAATACAAGCAGAAGTCTCGTTACTTCAAGAAATACGGTCACCGTCAGCCATACTTTGAGATAAAGATTGCAGAAGTGAAATAGGTTAGAGGTTGTAGATAGTAGTTTGTAGGTAGTAAACAGTAGACACAAACCCCGCCAAAAGCGGGGCTTGTGCTTGTGCATAAATTATTGTAATGTACCCCGCAGATTGTAAGGAAGGGGAGCTTATGACACAGCAGACGAATGTCGATGTTTTCGAATCGGAAGTGTTCAAAGGGCACCGGTGGTTCCAAGGGATCATCGCTGAGCGCGCCAATCTCCTGAGGAAGAAGGGGGTCGCAGACATCATCTTCTGGATGGGGATGCTGGGAATGATCAGCATCTTATTCGCCTATTTTTTCCTCGGATACACCCATGAGGAAACGATAGGCACTTGGTCGCCCCCAGCAACCGGGACGCTGACACTGATCGCATTGGCTTTTTCAGCCCTCCGGTATGGGCCGAAGATCCAAGAGGACCGAAACTGGGTCCAAAACGAGATGGCTGATCTGGCCAAACTGCTCGACGTGTCGGTGGAGGAGCTCTACCAGATGCCGAGAGAGACGGCTCGTACTCTGGCCCACGAGAAGATCATTGCTCTGGCCAAGAAGAAGTTGGAGTACGGCGACGGCATGACTATGCTCAACTACTACAAATGGCCTCAGGAACACCGGGAGGTCGCTAGGGTGGCGCATGAACATCACCTGGAAAACATGGATGACGATGTGACCGAGTGTCTCGATGGATTCATAGCATTCACTCTGACAAACTTCCAGAGCACGAACGAGGTCTACTCCGAAGCTCGGAAACTCGTGCCGAGGTAACCTTGAGTCACCCACCCCCGCAGGCCCTCTGGGCCTGCGGGGGATTCTGTTTTCTCCTTGACTTTATATAAAAATGGTGTTAGTATTAAAAGTGGAAATTTTTCCAGTTTCAGATTGGAGATTGCTGATGAGCTTTATCAAGGAACTGCGGCGGGCCTACCCGCACATGCCAATGGCCATTTTCGTGGGGATCTACGAGGCGCACAAGGACAGCGACTCGCTCCTCGAAGAACTCGACGAAGCCGAGGGGCCACACCGAGTGATGGCTGAGGAGGGGAAGAGGGCGTGGGATGAACTGGGCAAGCGGTTGTCTGCTTCGCAGCAGCACCACAAGCTCAAGTTCATGGTCTCGGCCGATGTTGACCTGGAACACGTCCAGGCACTCATCATGTATGGCTTCCTGGCCCCCGGCCAGCGAACAGCCTACATTGGCCGACACTGCCTCCCCACTGTCCTGGTGCGGGAGAACACCCGGAACAAACTTGGACCCCTCTTCAGTGAGGAGAAATACGCAACCGCCCTCGCGTATCTCAAGAAGTTGAAAGTTCTCGTTCCTCGCCGAAACAGTGGCGAGGAAGAGGCCCTCTCGCTCCGTAGCAGCGGGGAAGGCCTTGGGCACGGCGCCGAGATCGTCCGCGTGGCGATCGAATATGCGAACAGCAAAAACCGTTCGTAGTGCACAGCACCTTGCACCCGTTCAGCCATTGGCTGGGCGGGTGTTCTTTTTATATCCAAACTAATGACTCCTATTCTTCAAAGCGTTCTTCAGAGTCTCAGGGTCAGCGTACTCGAGCTCAGCGCCGGTGGAGAGACCGCGACCGAGCATTGAAAATACCAAGGGCTCCCCTTGATATTTTTCTTTAATAAATTCAGCGGTGTGTTCACCGTCGAGGTTGGCGTTCATAGCCAGGATAATTTCCTTTATATTCTTATCTTCCTTAATTCTTACTTCCAACTCCTTACTTCTAATCCTCTTTTCCGGTTCTTTATCCAAAAGGGGCACCACACCGCCCAGGACGAAGTAGCGCCCGTTGTAGCCACCACTTTTCTCCACGGCCTCCAGGTCCACGTCGCGCGGCACGATCATAAGTAAAGAATTATCTCGACTCTCGTCTGAGCAGATGGAGCAAAGGCCCGAAGCAGAGGAACCCTTCACAAAGTGCTTCAAGCAACTCTGGCACTGGGTAATCTCTCGCTTCAAATTCTCGATAGCTCGCACCAGTTCTTCGGCATAACCACCATTCCTCGAGAGGATGTAGTAGACGAAGCGTTTCGCCTGGCGAGGACCAATCCCAGGGAAGCCTTTAAATAATTCTGTCAGACGGTCAATCGAATTCATCCTGAGTATTGTATATTAGCTACCAACTCTAAACTATCAACTAAAAACTTTTAAAATCCTCTTCAATCTTCCCATAGTTACTATAGTCGAGTTCGACGAAGGTGTTAAACCGGGTGTGATAGTCGAGAGAAACTGTGCCAAGTGGTCCGTTACGGTGCTTGGCGATGATAAGTTCCTTTCTCTGAATCTCTTTGATCTTACCAGTCTCGTCACGGATATCATCTTCCGTCTGGTGGATGAACATGACCAGGTCCGCGTCTTGTTCGATAGAACCTGAATCACGCAGGTCAGAAAGTTTCGGCTTGCCACCGCGAGTCTCGATGTTACGAGAAAGCTGAGAGAGCGCAATAACCGGGATGTTGAGTTCGCGAGCCAAATGTTTGAGTCCGCGAGAGATCTCGGTGACTTGCTGGACAGTGGAGTCGTTGGCCCTAGCGGTACTTGGCGACATGAGTTGGAGGTAGTCGACCACGAGCATCTTGAGACCCTTCTCGATCTTGAGCTTCCTAGCAGCGGAACGCATTTTCATAATAGTGTTGCCGGCCTGGTCGTCTATGTAGATCGGAGTGCGAGAGAGGTCGTCGAGTGCGTCACGAATATTTTTGAAGACGTCATCACGCCAGGTCCCGCTCTGTGTGCGGACACCTTTCCTGATCACTGAAGCATCTGTTTTCGACTGAGCCGCCACAATACGGTCCACTAGCTGATCCGCACTCATTTCTAGAGAGAAGATGCCTACGGGAGTCTTGTGTTCACTAGCAGTCCTTCTGGCCACATCGAGAGCGAAAGCCGTCTTACCCACGGAAGGGCGGGCAGCGAGGATGATAAGGTCTGAATTCTGAAATCCGCCGAGAATGTCATCGAGAGCCTTGAAGCCAGTTGGGATGCCGCGGAGCTCATGTTCTGCACTCGAGAGTTTCTCAAAGCGTTCGAAGGCGTCGGTCAGAAGTGGCAGGAGATCGCGGAACCTAGCCGAGCCAGCGAAGCGTTCTGTAATGTCGAAAACTTTCTTCTCCGCTTCGTCAAGAATATCTTCCAGTTCACCGGCTTCGTTGAAGCCGAGGTGAGAGAGATGCTCAGAGGCATCGATAAGTTGACGCATCATAAACTTCTTCATCACAATCTCCGCATAATGCTTAATGTTGGCGGAAGAGGGAACCGCGGAGGAGAGTTCGGTGAGAAATGCCGTACCTCCGAGACGCTCCAGATGGTCCTTCTCTTTCAATCTAGTGGAGAGCGAAAGGAGATCGATCGGCTGATGTTTGCCGAAGAGGTCCAACATAGTCTCGAAGATGATGCGATGCTTTTCAAAGTAGAAAGAGATAGGGGAAACAGTATCCATCACTTCGTAAATGGCGTCGGGACGCAACATGACGGAACCCAGGAGAGCCATCTCCGCTTCGAGCGAGTGTGGGGGCACACGCAGACCAGTGTTGAAAGTGGCTGATCTGGTGGACGATGACATACCGAAATCTTATCAGTAACCGACCCTGAGACCAACCCAAAAAGTGGAAAGGCCTGTGCGTAAGTTGGGGATTACAGACCAAGACCCAAAACTCGATCGAAGTCCAGGATGGTGGCCTTCTTATCTTCAGGTTTAACCTCCTTATCTTTCATTAGTGTCCAGAGTGTGGCGAGGGCTTGGGGGGTATTGAAATCGTTCTCGAGCTTCTCCACGAACTTAGCTTTGTAAGCGAGATCGATCTGACCTCCTTCGGGTAAGGAAAAGGCTAGTTTCTGAAGCTTCTGTAAAGCATTTTGAGCCGCCTCCAGCGCTTCCCAAGTGAAGTTAGCGGGCGTGCGGTAGTGAGCTAGTAGGAAGTAGTAGCGTAAAGAGAGAGGGGAGAAGCCCTTCTCGAGCACATCACGGATAGTGTAGAAGTTGCCGACACTCTTCGACATCTTCTGCGTCTCGACCTGGAGGAAGCCGGTGTGGAGCCAATAGCGCACAAGAGGGCTCTGGCCAGAGATAGATTCCATCTGAGCGATCTCGGCTTCGTGGTGGGGGAAAATGAGGTCAACCGCCCCACCGTGGATATCATACTGGGGACCGAACTCCGCTTCTGTAATAGCGGTGTCCTCGATGTGCCAGCCTGGACGCCCTTCGCCCAGACTCGTCGGCCATGACGGCTCACCCTCACGCTTGAACTTCCAGAGGCAGAAGTCGCCGGGGTTTCTCTTCTCTGGGTTGTCGTCAATTCGAGAAACAGAGTCTCCCGGCTTCAGCGTCTCTCGACCAGAGAGTTTCCCATATCCGACGAAGGCCTTGGTATCAAAGTAGTACCCGTCAGAAATCCGGTACGCCAAACCTTTCTCCACTAGGCGCTCAACCTGGCTCACAATCTGAGGAATATAGTCTAGAGCCCGAGCGTACTTGTCCACACTCGTATTGTTTAGGGAAAGCATATCCTCTAGATACACTTCTTCAAACTCTCGAGCCAGAGCTTCGGACTCGATCCCGCGCTCACGTGCTCGGGCAATAATCTTATCGTCGATATCAGTAATATTTACCACGTAGGTCAACTTATAACCCAGATAGCGCAAAGTACGGGCCACCAGATCAAACTGGGTATAAGTCTTGGCATTACCGATATGAGGAAAGTCGTAGACAGTCGGACCGCAGACGAAAAGCCGTACAGAAGATGGGTCAATCGGCTGGAAAAGCTCTTCGGAACCCGAAAGAGTATTGTGAAGTTTGAGTGCCATCTGTCTATTATATGTTAAAATATTTCCAATGACATGGTTTAAAAAACATTCTTCGATCCTCCTTCTGGGAGCAGTTGTCGCTTTCGGCTTCTATCAGATGGGTCACCAAGCTGGTGAGAACAGCTTCTCTAGCCGAGCTCCCAATCTAGCGAACGTCTCCGAAGGTGCGCCAAGCGAAGTGGACTTCTCTCCTTTCTGGAAAGCTTGGAATCTTATCAATGAAAAATACGTCGGCGCCTCCACCACAGCCGAAACAGTTGGAGATCAAGAAAAAGTTTATGGTGCTATCGGAGGACTGACCAGCTCTCTGGGCGACCCTTATACCTCCTTCCTGCCACCAGTCGAAGCTGAGCTCTTCGAGTCCGACATCCGAGGTAACTTCGAAGGTGTGGGCATGGAAGTCTTGGCTCAAAACGGGGCTGTCACAGTCATCTCTCCGCTCAAAGATTCTCCGGCAGAGCGCGCTGGTATCCAGGCGGGAGACAAAGTTATTGGCATCGACAGCACACCAACCACCAATCTCACCACCGAGGATGCCGTCCAACTCATTCGTGGGCAGAAAGGCACTCAAGTTTCTCTAACCATCTTCCGAGAAGGTAGTGAGGAACCGCTGGAGATAAAAGTTACCAGAGACACCATCAACATCCCGACTCTCAACACCAGAACCACTCCTGAGGGCGTCTTCGTTATCGAACTCTACAGCTTCTCGGCCCCTTCACCAAACCTTTTCCGAAGCGCTTTGCGAGAGTTTATCCTCTCTGGAAGCGACAAACTCGTGCTAGACCTCCGCGGTAACCCAGGAGGCTACCTAGAAGCAGCCATAGACATGGCTAGCCGGTTTCTCCCAGCCAGCAAGGTCATCGTTCGAGAAGACTTCGGCGGTCGGAAAGAAGCGCGTGCTTATCGTAGTCGGGGATACGACATTTTCGACGATAATTTGAAATTCGCCATCCTAGTAAACCAAGGCTCGGCCTCAGCTTCCGAGATTCTAGCCGGCGCTCTGCAGGAACATAACAAGGCAGTAGTAATAGGGCAGAAGACCTTCGGTAAGGGTTCTGTTCAAGAACTCATCGACCTCACCGAAAATACTTCGATCAAGATCACCGTGGCTCGCTGGCTCACACCAAACGGCCTCTCTATTTCTGAAACCGGCGTGGTCCCTGACCATGTGGTCGAATACACTCTCGAAGACCGTAACGCTGGCCGAGATCCTCAGATGCAGAAGGCGATTGAGATATTGATGAAGTAAGTAGCCTGCCCGGCCAGGGTAGACAGTAGATAGATAAAAGAAAAATGCCCCGCGGTCCGTCAGGACCGCGGGGCTTGTGTTGCACACTTCCGAAGTTACTCAACCTCGGTCTTGGAAGCGACGATCCGAGTGATGGTGATGACGGAGCCGCCCACGATCTCTGTAGGAGAAATAATCTTGAAGTTCTCTCCAGCAAATTGCATAGAAGAGAGGTCGTCTTGTAACGTGTCCAGGATCTTTCGTGCAAATCTCTGGTTAACGACGTAGACCACCAACCACTGAACACTCGGGCACCCGCGGCGCAGGAAACGCACTGTCTGAGGAAGGAGGCTCCTTGCGATACGTGGGTGAAGTTCCGCAATCTCCAAAACCGGCGTCTCCGTCTGTGGAATCATGACATCCTGCTGGGTAATCATCGCTGTTTTCAAACCACGCGCACTCATGTA
>CAYOPK010000021.1:0-7564 GCA_964405855.1 uncultured Candidatus Saccharibacteria bacterium | reverse complement strand
TAACTTGCCCTCACGTGTGACGAGGTTACCTTTCTCACACTTCGGACAGAGTTCGCCAGTATCCTTAGGCCCCTCAAGAGCCTTGCCTTCCAGAGTTCTCGCGCCAGCACAGTCTGGGAAGCGTTCGCAAGAGTAGAACTTACCACCTTTGCCGAGCTTCATGATCATGCCCGCGTCACAGATTGGGCACTTCATTCCATCTGGAGCGGAGCCGAGGTTGGTGATTTTCTCCAACTTCTCTTTACTCTTCACTTCTTTCAGGAACGGTTTATAGAAAGTTTCTAGAGTCTTTTCATAAGAGCGGTCACCCTGAGCGATGTCGTCGAGCTTGTCTTCCATGTCTGCAGTGAAAGAGTCACTAATGTATTCGGCGAAGTTCTCCTCGAGGAAGCTTGAGACGACGTCACCAGTGTCGGTAGGAGTGAGAGCTTTGTTAATCTTCTCTACATAACCACGATCCTCCAGTGTCTTGATAATAGAAGCATAAGTAGAGGGGCGCCCAATACCGCGCTTCTCGAGCTCTTTCACTAAGCCAGCTTCAGAGTAGCGGGCTGGGGGCTCAGTTTGTTTTTCGAGAGCTTCGATCGCACTGAGTTTTAGGGCGTCGTCCACAGCTAGCTTCGGCAAGATGACGTCGTCACTAGCAGAAAGCGGGTCGGCTTTAAGCCAGCCGTCGAAGAGAATTCGAGAGCCATTGAGCCAGAAGTCTGGTATCGCCGCTTGCCCTGAGCTTGTCGAAGGGTCGATGTTGGCTACCACTTTCGTGCGCATAATTTTCGCATTTTTCATCTGGCTTGAAACGGTGCGTTGCCAGATTAGGCGATAGAGTTTCTTCTGTTCGTCGTTGACCCCAGCTATCTCTAAGTTTAAATGAGTGGGCCTGATGGCCTCGTGGGCTTCTTGGGCGTTCTTGCTTTTCTTCGCGAAAGTGTGGCTCTCGAAGTATTCTTTCCCAAATTTTTTCTCCACGACTGATTCAATCTGAGCTCGCGCTTGGGCCCCCAGGTTGGTCGAGTCTGTGCGCATGTAAGTGATATGTCCA
This sequence comes from uncultured Candidatus Saccharibacteria bacterium, assembly GCA_964405855.1. GTDB lineage: Bacteria > Patescibacteriota > Minisyncoccia > Phycocordibacterales > Zambryskibacteraceae > UBA5004. The sequence continues at coordinate 6,522 of CAYOPK010000021.1, read as the reverse complement.
GCTTCGTAGAGCCTCTGAGCGACCGACATGGTGCGTGAGGGTGACCAGCCGAGGCGGGAGCTGGCTGTCTGCTGAAGGGTGGAGGTGATATAAGGAGCACGAGGGGCGCGCGAGACCTCAGTTTCTTTGATGTCCACCACCTTCCAGTTTCCGGCTTTGCCTTTTTCTATAATGCTTTCTACCTCCTTCTTTTCAGTGGGTTCAGTAGAGCAGGTGAAGAAATTTCCCAAGGTCGGACCTTTGGGATCCTTCTTAAGGTCCGACCTTAAATCTGCGGTGATGGTCCAGAAGGTCACAGGGTTAAAGGCGCGGATCTCCCGCTCGCGTTCCATAATGATGCGTAGGGCTGGTGACTGGACACGTCCAGCGGAGAGGCCGTAACGAACTTTTTTCCAGATGAGACCAGAGAGGTCGTAACCGACCAGGCGGTCGAGGACTCGACGCGCCTCTTGCGCCTGGCGCAAGTTCTGGTCGATCTCTCGAGGGTGCTCGAGCGCTTCTTCCACCGCCTCTTTCGTAATCTCGTGGAATACAATTCTTTTAACACTATGGTTAGACTTGCGCGCCCCGTCTTCCAAGCCTACGGCTTGGGCGACATGCCAAGCGATAGCTTCACCTTCACGGTCGGGGTCGGTAGCGAGGAAGATTTCATCAGCTCTCTTCGCTAAGGACTTAATCTCTGAGATCACCTTTTCTTTTCCTTTGCTTATTTCATAGTGGGGGACGAAGCCGTTTTCTATATCGATCGCCTGTTTGTTCGACTTCGGAAGATCCCGTACGTGACCAATAGAAGCCACCACGCGAAAATCTTTTCCGAGGTATTTCTCGATAGTCTTGGCTTTCGATGGGGACTCGACGATGAGTAACTTCATATTTTGAGGTTGAGCTTAACAAATACTACGGAATACTTTTTTGCGCAAACTTTTTCTTTGCGCTATGCTCTTTCCCGGACTGTTTTCAGGAGAATTGCTAATGGCAGAACGGTATTATGCAAACACACGTCTCGAGACCATCACCCGCCTCCCAAGGGTGGCGGTGAACTCATTCGAGAACCAGGGAGTGGAAACTCTGGCTGATCTCTCTCGCTTTCTTGAACATCACAAGCTCAACTGCATTCGTGGGGTGGGGAAATTGAGTGAAGATGTTCTGCGAGAAGCGCTCGTTTCAGCTCGACTCTGGAGCGGGTAGGTCGACAACCTCCCCCTGTTGCTTAAAGGGCGCCCTAAGAAAATTCGAGGGGCGCCCTTTCTTCTAGAAAGTTTTTCTGACCTCGCCCATTTCTTCGGTAATAAGACCCTTGATCTCTAGAAGTGAGAGGATGGCATTCGCATTACCGGTTTCTAGTTTTGAGAGTCGGGTGAGCTCATCGCGCTCACGGGGCTTTTCCAGCAGTTTTATAAAAATCTTTTCTTCATTCGTTAGGTCTTCGATATCTAGGAGAGTGGGCGGTGTATCTTTTCTTGGAAGGCCTAGGAGTTCCAGGAGATCGTTTCTGTCGCGGATGAGCGCCGCCCCGAGGCGTATTAGCATGTGTGGGCCCTCAGCACTCGGTGAGTGTAACGGCCCCGGTACAGCACCGACGTCGCGGTTGTACTCCGTAGCTAGGCGTGAGGTGATGAGGGTGCCAGAGCGCTTCTCTGCTTCTATGACGAGTGTCGCATGACACATGCCGGCCATGATGCGGTTTCGGCGGGGGAAGGCCCAGACCCCAGCAGGCATAAGGTCGTCGTATTCAGAGAGAAGGCAGCCACCACTCTCCACAATCTCGTCGGCGAGTGGAGCGTGTGAACGTGGGTGGATGACGGAGCGGTCGAGGCCGGAGCCGGGGATGGCGAGAGTGTGGAGTCCGACCTTCATCGCACTACGATGCGCGATAGAGTCAATGCCGAGAGCGAGACCAGAGACGATCGTCACCGGTTCTCCGGCGAGACCGGCGATGAGCGCCTCACACATTTCTCGACCATAGGAAGAGAACTTCCTAGCGCCAACGACGGCCAGGAGTTTGTTTTCTGGCGGCGGCAAAGCACCCTCACATCGGAGCTGTTTGGGAGGTTGGGGAATTTCTCTCAGGAGTTCTGGGTATTCTTCTGGAAGAAGACCGCGAATCATTGTATTATTGTATCACTATGTTAGATATCAAGTTTATCAAGGAGAACAAAGACCTGGTGGCGCAGGCGGCGAAGAAGAAGCACGTCGAATTCGACGTCAACCTTCTTTTAGAAGCGGATGAGAAGCGACGAGCCCTTTTGTCCAAAGTAGAAGAAAGGCGCGCAGAACAAAATGTCGCCAACAACGCTATTGTGAAATCTACTACAGAAGAACGGGTAGTTATTTTAGAAAAGATGAAGATGCTTAAGTCTGAGATGGAAGCCGACGAGCAAGCCCTAAAGGAAGTCATGAAAGAGTGGCAGACGCTGATGCTGGCTGTTCCAAATATTCCTGATATCTCTGTTCCAGATGGAGAAAGTGACGCGGATAACCAAGAGATTCGAAAATGGGGTGAGCCTACTAAGTTCGATTTTGAACCCAAGAGTCACATAGAGCTTATGAACAAACTTGGTATGGTCGATGTTGAGAGGGGTGCCAAGGTCGCAGGATTTAGAGGATATTTTTTGACTGGAGCAGGAGCTCAGCTTCAGTTCGCCCTCTGGCAGTTCGTTGTTGATTTCTTCCGTAATAAAAAAGCTGACTACTGGCCGATGATTGTACCAACTATGGTGAAGAGAGAAGGATTTTTAGGAACAGGTTATATTCCTCAGAGCGAAGAGGATCTTTATAAGACTCAGGATGGTGAGTTTCTTTCTGGTACTGCCGAGGTAGCCACCATGGCTTTCCACATGGATGAAACTCTAGATAAATCCCAGCTTCCGAAGAAGATGCTCTCATTCTCAGAAGCCTTCCGTCGAGAGGTCGGTGCACATGGTAGAGATACGAAAGGTATTTTGCGTGTTCATGAGTTTTATAAATTCGAACAAGTGATTCTCTGTGAAGCTAGTCACGAGGAGTCCGTTAAGTATCACGAAGAGTTACAGAGAAACACAGAAGAGCTTACCGAAGCGCTCGGTCTCCCTTATCGAGTGGTGGTGAATTGTACCAGCGATCTAGGTCTAGGTCAGGTGAAAAAGTATGACATCGAGGCTTGGTTGCCATCAGAAAATAATTATCGGGAAACAGGTTCCTGCTCTTACTTCCACGATTTCCAAACCAGGAGACTCAACATTCGTTATAAAGATATCGACGGCAAAACCAAGTTCGCTCACTCTCTCAACAACACCGCTCTCTCTGGTCGACCACTAATTATGATTGTAGAAAACTACCAACAAGCGGACGGTTCTATCAAGATTCCAGAAGTACTCCAACCTTATATGGGAGGTCTGACCGAGATAAGAGCTAAGTAGCATGAAAATAGTTTCTACCGGGGCCACTAGTTCTTCTCCAGAATTTTATAAAAAGAAGCTGAAGGCACGTCGCCAGAAACTTGTTTGGGCTGGCGTGCTTCTCGTCGTACTTTTGGTGGGGGCAGTATTAGGTTTGCGTTTAGAGAAGCTTCGTATCTCGAGCGTCTCTGTTTCTGGAGCAGTGGTAACCGGGGCTGAGTCGGTAGCGGAGGTGGTGAAGGAGGGGTTGCAGGGCCACTATCTATGGTTGCTGCCTCGATCCAGTTCTCCCATTTATCCTCGTTCAGAAATTATTTCAATTCTCGGAGAAAAATTTCCACGTTTCCACTCCATTGAAATATCTCTGGAAAATTCCCAGGAGCTTCTCGTAACAGTGGTCGAGCGTGAACCAGAGTCACTCTATTGTTCTGGGGCTGTCTGTTACTTCTTGGATTCCTCGGGCTTCATCTTCGACACGGCACCAGTTTTCTCAGAAGGAGTTTATTTCATATTCCAGACAGAGAGTCCGCTGGAGAACCCACAAGGGAGCGAGCTTCTACCTAGAGATGAGTTTCAGAAGCTTTCGCGCTTCATCTCGGCTCTCCGCGACTTGGGAGCAATATCAGAGAAGTTAGAGATGAAGTCGGATCAGTACAGACTCGTTTTAGAAGGTGGGGCTGTGGTTATCTGGCCTTATCCGACGAACTACGATTTGATTTATTCTAATTTGGAAACCTTTTTATCTAGTGAGGTGATAGGTGAGAGAGGGGAATTCTGGGTGCGAATCTCTGAGCTAGACTTGAGGACGACGAATAAAGTATTCTACAAGTATAAGTAATGTCAGGATTTTGGAATAAATTGAAGAAGCCCATCATGGTGCTCGCCCCGATGGCTGATGTAACGGACCCAGCTTTCCGTCGGATTATCAGTAAGTACGGCAAGCCTGATGTTATGTGGACTGAGTTCGTCTCGGCCGATGGTTTGGCCCGAGCACCAGAGGAAGGTCGAGGGAAACTTCTGCTGGACCTCACGTACTCAGAAGAAGAACGACCCATCGTCGCTCAGTTTTTCACTGCTAGTCCTGAATATATGAAGGAGGCTGCAAAGCTTGCAGCTGAGCTCGGATTTGACGGCATAGATATCAATATGGGTTGTCCTGTAAAGAAGGTGATTAATCAACAATCCTGCTCAGCTCTTATACGAACCCCAGAGCTGGCAAAGGCAATTGTCCTGGCAGCAAAAGAGGGTGCGGGTAGTATCCCCGTGTCAGTGAAAACACGTATTGGATTTAATAAGAATGAGGTCGAGACTTGGATCCCGACAATTTTAGAAACAAAGCCGGCTGTACTCACCATCCACTTGCGGACCGCCAAAGAGATGTCGAAAGTTCCGGCACACTGGGAGCACATGAAGCGGATAGTGGAGATTCGTGATGCGGTCAGCCCAGAGACCTTAATCCTTGGCAATGGGGACGTCATGACTCTGGAGGAAGCCAGAAGGAAAGTGGAAGAAACAGGGTGCGACGGTGTCATGCTGGGCCGAGCTATTTTTGGTAATCCGTGGTTGTTCTCAGATTCTCCAAGGCCAGAACTCGAAACAAGGTTGCGGGTCCTAGTTGAACATACAAAACTTTATGAAGAACTTTTAGGGGGAGTGAAGAACTTCGCCATTATGAAAAAGCATTTCAAGGCCTATGTGAAAGGGAATTCAGATTCGCTCGGCTGTAATATTAGGGTCTCCGAGCTCCGTAATGAGCTTATGGAGGCAGAGAATGCCAGAGAAGTGGAGGAAATCATCGAAAATTTCTTGGCAAATCTGGCTTAACCAAGTTGTGATTTTCCTTGACAAGACCTTTCTTTTGTGATAAGAAGGTAGGTAGGGAGAACCACTACCGGTTCTCTATTTGTACACGTTTTTCAGAAGGATGGTGAGATATGGGGCGTATTCGTTGGTTCGTGGCACTTTGTGCCGTTCTGGTCTCTGCGTCTGCTTGCGAGCAGACCCAGAACACCAGCGTTAACGTCGGGTCGCCAACGGCGCCCTCGACGAACACAGGGTCGGTCATCAGTGTGCGTATCAGCACACCTGAGACCACCATCGTGCTGAACACCTGTTCAGCGGTGATCACGCTCCAAGCGACGGTCGACGTCAGCGGAAACGCTGCCAAGACTGTGTCCTGGACTCACACGGGCGGTGGCAACTTTGCCAGTAATGGCAACGTTGCTGTCCTCTCAATCACGCGCAATGGAACGTACGTTGTAACAGCAACTTCAACGGCCGATCCGTCGAAGTCTGATGTGAAAACGATTTACGTTTACGGCGACTGTGGTGGGGTCAACCCACCCGGACCGCCGCCTCCACCGCCTCCACCCCCGCCGACGACACCGCAGTGTGTGATCGCGACCAACGGAAACCTTTCGCCCTCAAGCGGAAGCGGTACTCCCGGTCAGTCACTCACGGTAACGGCGTCATTTACGTCGCAGGGCGGAGCGGTATGCGGACCTCCGCATTACTCCTCTTCCGATCCTAGTAAAGTGAGTGTCCACCCCTCTTCGGGATTGGTCACATACATTTCGCCAGGTTCAGCGACGATCTGCGGGCAACCGACGACAAGTACGCCACAGCCGCAGACATGCGGCACGTTCACCACCACAAGCGCTTCATCGACGATCACTAGCGTTACCATCTCGCCCTTGAACTCGACAATTACATTGTCTGGTACACCGAGCGCTTGCTCGGCGTCACAACAGTTCTCCGCGACGGTTCAGGGAACGGGAGCGTATTCGCAGGCAGTTAACTGGAGCTCTTCCGGAGGAAGCATCAACTCCTCAGGATTGTTTACAGCAACAACTGCAGGTACGTATGTGGTGACGGTGCGTTCGAACCAAGACGGTAACGTTTTGGCCAGTACGCATATCTTCATCACAGGATCCTGTGCGGTGGCACCAAGCGTGGTGTCAGTTACGGTTCAGCCCAAGACCTTCTCGTGCATCGTCGGCGGTCAAGCGACTGTCGGCGCCAACGTGACGGTTACAGGTAACGCGTCGACAGCGGTGACATGGACGTCTTCCAATCCGTCGATAGCGACAATTGGAGCGACGAGCCAGAACTCAGTCATCATCCACTGTCAGGCGACAGGCACAGT
>CAYOPK010000020.1:0-7934 GCA_964405855.1 uncultured Candidatus Saccharibacteria bacterium | reverse complement strand
TCGAAAACCGGCAGGGGTGAAAGCTCCTCGAGAGTTCGAATCTCTCCTCTTCCGCAGTTTGGCACGCAGTGTAAAACTACGGAAGAGAGTAAGACGTCTACACGTCTTACGTGAGAGATTCGAAAGGCGGAGCGATGTTTCGTCAGCAGACGAAACCGCGAGCCAGGGTCGTGTGGCAGTGGTTGCGACGGCAACCACTGAACACCTGACCGAATCTCTCCTCTTCCGCCCAAACAGGCTTAATCCCCTCAAAACGGCCTTGATTTTGCTAGATTCGGGTTTCCGGGCGAATCTAATGTTGTTATCCACACGGGGGTCTAAATATTTTTAATGCTCTTTCAGTAAGTGTTACACTGTAATAGTTATTCATAAATTAGCTTAATTTAAAATGAATCCAGAATTAGCCCAGTATATTAAGAAAAGATTGGAGGAAGGGGCTACGTCAGAAATTATTGTGTCTGAGATGGTGCCGCACGGGTGGCCGAAGGTTCTAGTAGAAGAGGCTGTCAAACGACTCACTGCGCCAGCGGTGCCTACACCGCCAGTATTCACAGCTCCTGCCAATGAGTTTCAATCCTTTAATCCATCTCCATCCCCGTCTTTTATACCTCAAGAGACTTTCGCACAGCCAATTTCCACCACAACAGCTCAAGTTTCAACACAAGCTCATATGGGCTATGCTGGTTTCTGGGTCCGTGCTGTGGCCACTCTATTGGATTCGTTTATCTTAACTATCCCTATGGCCTTGATTGCCTTAGGACTCCAAATCACTTTCCAGTCAGAATGGGTAGAAATAGTTAATTCACTCATAAGTATTGTTCTCGGAGCAGGATACTTCATCATTCTAGAATCATCTGTTAAACAATCTACCTGGGGCAAGCGTCTTTGTGGTCTGGCTGTTACTACCACCGATGGGTCAACTATTACAGCGTCTCAAGCCTTCGTGAGGCATTTCTCGAAGATTCTTTCATTCTTCACGTTGCTTATCGGATTTATTATGGTGGCCTTTACTGAGAAGAAGCAGGCCCTGCATGACAAAATAGCTCATACAGTAGTTGTAAAGAGAAAAAATGCTCCCGTTGGGAAAATAGTTCTCATTATCATAGGTTTAATTCTGGCTCTCGGATTGTTGGGGGTCTATGTTACAAAAAAGGTATTTGATAGCATCTTTTCATCTTTTGAAATGACCTCCGTCATTCAAGAAGAAAATACAAATGATCAATCCTTCTTCGAAGAACAGACTCAACCAGAAACTCAAAATACTCAATCTTCTAACGCAGCACCAGCGACTCAATCTGATTCCTCTCTTGTCTCTGTCGCAAAATACTATGGGGGACCCTACACCTCTGCTGGGCCTGCTTTGATTATCTTTGACCCTAGTTGGATTGAAGTTGTTGCTCCGGCCTCTCTTGCTGTATCTCCAGAACAGGAATCCATCCTAAACTTCACAAGCATCATCGCCAAGGATGGTAAGAATATATACGACGCTGCAAGTAACTTTGAAAAGGAGTTCTTCAGACAAATAGACTTTAAACTAAGAACCGAACCTCGTGACCACTACCATGATTATCGGCTACCTAATCTTATAGAGGGTTACACTACTGCAGATATTGTAAGAATTGAGGGCACCTTAATCCTCAATCTGACCTCCGGCCAATCATCGCATCCCTTCACCTTAAATGTTCAGTAGTGTTATTATCACTCAATACAAGCTAATAAACTTTATGAAAGAAATAGATAAAATACTGGATACCAACGAACAGAAGCTCTGGGAGGGTCACCCGGAATTCGCCCCTTATTTTTTTTCTATCTGGCCAATTGTCCTATTTGGGCTTCCTTTTCTTGTAGCGGGATCCCTAGCTCTCTATTCGAGTTGGATTGAAAGTAATGGTTGGCTTCTTTTGCTCCCTCATTTTTGGTTTGGGTTGGCTATGGTATTCGGTGCCACAATCTATAGTTTCCTGGCGTACAAATATACTCACTACGCTATCACTAACAAGAGAGTTATCTTCCAAGCCGGGCTTATCGGCAGAGATTTCCAGATGATTGATTTCGACCAAATAACTAATGTAGAAGTCAATGTCGGTGTGTTAGACAAGATATTTGGTCAAAATTCTGGGAGCATCCTCATATCTAGCGCTGGAAATTTTATGGATACAAAACATGGCCCAGTAGCCAAACCTTACGTGCTCAGTAATGTCACAAATCCATATGAAGTGTTTAAATTTTTAAAACACACCTCACATGACATCAAAACTGATATCAGTTATCCGAACAAATTTCGTCCAGGGGAAAACCCAGGGTATCAATCAGAATACAAGCCACAGGAAAAAATTTAATTGAAAATAGTCAGGGGCGCAGGTGGTTTTGTAAGGAAAAATCATTACAATCGGCTTTTAGGAAGAGCCTTTACAGTGCCTGTACTTTGTGATACAGTGCTGAAAGGTTGGTTTCCAGTTCATCCCGTTTCAGTAGGAGTTCACCATGTTGAGAATATTGTTTTCCATCGTTTTGCTTGTTTCCGTTTCGGTTCCGGCATTCGCGCAGGCCTATGGCAGCTCGGCTATGCCGCCGACTGACCACTGGGCGACCCTGGAGGAGTGTGTCGCGGCGACTGATGCGCCCTACTACTTCCCCTCGATCAAGACCAAGAAGCCACTCGGAAAGGACGAAGTGATTCTTCCTCATCCGACCGGCGGCTGCTTTGAGATCCGACTGCCCGATCGCTTGACCGAAGGTTTTCCAATCAAAGGTCGTGGTTGGGTCCGGATCGAGAAGAATCGTGATTTTGTCTACAGCGTGAAGACTCGCAAGGCAATTCGTCTCGCCGAATGCGACAACGAATCCTATGGCGAGAAGCCGTTCGACACCAGCGTACCAACCAATCCTTTCGATCAGCAGGAGAGCGTCACTGTTTCGGCGCTGTCTCCGACCAGATCTGTTGAAGATATGGTTCAGGACATGGTCGATGACGCGCTCCTGAGGCGAGGACTTCCCTCATCGGAAGCCTGGTACAGCTGGGACCGCAAGTCCGGAAAGGTTTTTTGGATCACTACCACGGTCGCAGCTGCAGCAGCCATCGCGTGGGCTGTTACCGACGGCTTCACCATGAAGCAGCGGCAGGTCGTCAATGTGACGGTCCGCTGAATCGTTCGTTTCAACAAAAGGGCCCCAGCGTCACCTAGTGACGCTGGGGCCTCTTCTTTTTCTTATTTAAGCCCTGAGGTGGAGGTAGATGTCCTCAAGCGCCTTCACCGCATCTCCAGAAGCAATGTTGTTCTGGTGAAAGAGGCCGTCTGTCGAGTCCCCAGCGGCCCATACGCCCTCTACAGAGGTTCTCTGGGTGCGAGGGTCCACAACTATCTGTTTGTGCTGATTAAGCTCGAGAAGCCTCTCGACGAAGCTGGTGGTGGGCAGGAGGCCGATCTCTACGAAGACACCTGAGACGAGGAGTTTCTCGTCGGTCCCAATTTCCAGATTTTTATAATTAATACCCGAGACGAATTTCTCACCTTCGATCGAGAGGAGTTCAATATTTTTAATCGCTTTCATCTTCGGGTGAGCGAGCACTTTCTCCACAGTTGTAGCATCGGCTCGGAATCTGTCCCCACGATTCAAGAGAGTGACAGACTTAGCATAAGCCAGAAGTTGGGCAGCAGTTTCGAAACCAGCATTACCACCCCCAATCACCGCCACATCCTGGTCGGCGAAGAGAGGCCCATCACAGGATGCACAGTAGGTGATACCCTTGTTCTCGTACTCTTTAGCCCCTGGGATCTCGAGTTTGCGACGGGTCGAGCCGGTCGCGACGAGGACGGCTTGGGCTTGGTAAGTGCCACTGTTTGTAGCTACTTCGAACCCACCTTCAATCTTGGAAACCTGAGAGACTCTCTGACCAGTGACGATCTGGAAACCCTCACCCTCATAGGCACGCAGGTGATCTTCGAGCATTTTCCCAAATTCTGGTCCGGCGATATTCTTGGTTCCAATCCAGTTTTCCACCCCGACTGATTCGGTAGATTGCCCACCGAAGGATTCGGTAATTAAAACAGTTTTTAAACGTTTGCGTGCAGCATAAACACCAGCAGAAACTCCAGCGGGACCACCGCCGATAATAATTAATTCATACATTCCTATATCTTACTTCAGTTTCGAACGTCGGAGAAATGCTGGTACAGCTGACCAGTCATCGTCGTTGTCTTCTACTGGAGCTGAGGTTGGAGCGCCACGAACTGGGGTGGGAGCAGGTTTCTCAGGCTCTTTGGCTGGAGTAGCTGGTTTCTCGTTAGGAGTGAGAGTGTTGAAAATCTTGCCCTTAGGAGCGGAGTTCTGGTCCTCGCCGAAGGCTTGGAAGAGGGAGGCGCCCTTGTTGGCTGCTGTTCTGAGCTGATTTTCAGGGAAGCTTGAGGCGATAACGGTGATCTTGACCTCACCCTTCTTCAACTTATCATCATGAACTGTACCGAAGATGATCTTCGCATTCGGATCCACAGACTCAGTGATCACCTTGGCGGCATCCTGGATTTCGAACATAGTTAGATCGTCGCCACCAGCGATGGAGAAGAGTACGCCTTTGGCACCGTTGATAGAGATTTCCAGAAGTGGGGAAGAGATGGCAGCTCGGGCGGCTTCGGCAGCACGGTTTTCGCCAGAAGCATTGCCGATACCCATGAGTGCTGCACCGGAGTTTTCGAGAACGGAACGAATGTCAGCGAAGTCGATGTTGATAATACCCGGAGTGGTGATGAGATCAGAGATGCCCTCCACTGCTTCCTTCAGGATGTTGTCGCAGATAGCGAAAGCGTTTCTAGCACTAATATTTTTCTCTACAGTCTGGAGGAGGCGGTCGTTCGGGATGACGATGAGAGCATCGACGGACTGTTTGAGTTCCTCTATAGCTTGTTCAGCAATCTTCATTCTCTGCTGACCTTCGAAGAAGAAAGGCTTGGTAACGACAGCGACAGTGAGGCAGCCGTTTTCCTTGGCCGTTCTAGCCACTACTGGAGCGGCGCCAGAGCCAGTACCTCCTCCCATGCCGGAGGTGATGAAGACCATGTCGGCACCCTTGATACCTTCCTGAACTTCTTCCTTAGTTTCCTCGACAGCACGCTTGCCAAGCTCTGGGTTCATGCCAGTACCTAGACCTCGAGTCAAGTTCTTGCCGATGTGGATCTTTTTCTTCGCTAGAGAGTGGTGGAGGTCCTGAGCATCGGTATTAACCGCGATGAAATCAACCCCCTTAACCTTGGAGTTAACCATATGGTTAACTGTGTTGCCTCCGGAACCGCCGACTCCGATGACCTTGATGCGAGCAAATGATTCTACTTCTGGTTTGATCTGTGGCATGTTTTTGTATTTATAAGATAGGCGCAAATCTAATTAGATTTGCGCCTATCTTACCAGAGGGGTGATAAAAGAAAAGCGATTGACCAAAATGTGTAATCGTTTCATTATTTTATGGTAAAAATTGAGAGAACCACTTGGAAACTTTGCGGACGATCCTTTCTCCACTTTCGACCGAGATCGGACCACTTTTCCTACCCACCATACTCTCTTCTCCGCCTGAGTTGAAGCCGAGCAGAGCCAGTCCGCAAGCAGTCGCCCAACTATTGTCTTTGATTTTGTTTTTCTCTGAGTGGCCGAAGTGGATTTCTGCTACCTGGGCCGGCAGGCTCAAACTTTCTTCGGCAAAATTTTTCAAACCTGCTAGGCGCGAGCTTCCTCCAGAGAAGATAATGCCAGCTGGCAGAAGTTTGTCTCGACCAATCTTTTTCAAATGTCCTTGGACCAGCTCACAGCAGTCCCCGAGACGAGCGGAGATGATCTCGTCGAGCTTCTTCTTCGAGTAAGTTGAGCGGGAGAGTCCGCCGAGCTTGATTGTTTCCGCTTCCTCGAGCGGGATCTTCAGTCCCAGGGCGATGTCGTTAGTAATATCCTCTCCGCCGACTGGGAAGACCTCTAGGGAAATCGGATTGTTGTTCTCGAAGGCTATGATCGAGAGAGTCTCTGCTCCCACGTCCACCAGGAGGCAGCCTACTCGGCGTTGCTTCTTGGAAACAGTGACGAAGCTCGAGGCTATAGGAGCAGCTACGACGTCGATGACCTCGAGTCCAGCGCTCTCTACAACCTTGATCAGGTCGCCGAGGTGGTGCTCGAGACAGGTGATGAAGAGAGCCTTCACTTCGAGCTTCTGGGCTTTAAGGCCCACTGGTTCACCCCAAGAAATTTTCCCATCAATCTTGTATTCGATCGGGATAGTGTTGATGATGCGCTTGTTGATAGACGAAGCTGGTGGTATGGAGGCCTCGGCGGCTTCTAGGGCGAGAGTCAGGTCACGTTCGGAGACTTCGAGATCGGCACGGGAGATAACTACTGTGCCTGTGGCGGTGAGACTTCCGAGACCAATCCCGCCGAAGGAGACAAAGGCTTTTTTTAGCTTCACCCCGGCCATTTTCTCGGCCTTGGAGACAGCGAGACGAACACTCTCAGCGGTTTCAGCCGAGTTTGCAATATAGCCTCTTTCGAGGCCACGTGAGTCTGCGGTACCTGTGCCGATAATGCGTGGGGAGAAATGTCCGTTCTCCACCACACCTTCCGCCACAATCACTCTCGTTTCTAGAGTACCGATATCAATACCAACTACGATTTGTCGCGACATTATGAATTAACAGACAACCGACTACCGACAACCAACAGCTGTGAGTTGTTGGTTGTTAGTTGTTGGTAGAAAACTTTTTTAGAAGTTTTCTTTCTGCTTCTTCCATTTTACGCCCATGTGCCATTCCGTTCAAATGCAGGAGTGCGTGGATATAGAGATAGGCGATGAATTTTCTATAACTCATGGAGAATTTTTGGTACTCCTTTTCGGCTGTGGCGAGGTCGAGAAAAATTTCTCCCGAGGTTTTTGTCAGAGGAAAACTCAGCACGTTGGTCGAGCGATCTTTCCCGCGAGTAGTGCGGTTGAGGCGTCTGGAAGTGCCTTCTCCAACCAGGACGAGCGAGAGATCGTAGGACTTTCCTAGGACGGATTCCAAGATATTAGAAAACCGGACGCGCGGGAGAGGTCGGCGAGTCCGGTTCTGGATGGAAAGAGGCACTTTATTTTCGGCGACCGAACCTAGAAACTTCGACCTGTTTGCCGAGTTTGATGAGTTCTGCAGTCACAGCTTTCTTCTTCAAGAAGGCGACAGTCTTGGCCTTGCGAGTGTTGGCAGAAGGAGTGCGCTCGGTGTAGCGCTTGGAGCGAACACGAGGCAGGATGCCGGCTCCCTGGACACGCTTAGTGAAGCGTCGGAGGACGCTTAGGTTATTTTCATTTGGGCCTTTGACGACCTCGATATTGACCGATGCTTTCATAGGCAGGTACTTTAACACGACCCCCCAATTTAGGCAATACAGCTTAGAGACTAATCTTCTTAAGATACTGCGGGAGGAGGTCCATGGGGATGGTGTCTTGGGCTCTAGTGGTCATGTTCCTGATGGTGGCAGTGCCGTCCAGAGCTTCTTTGTGCCCGATGATGATGAGATAAGGCACGCGAAGCGTTTCAGCGCTCTGAAGCTGGGCCGAGAGTTTGTCTTTGCCGAGGAAATGGTGCACACGGATCCTGTGAGCTCGGAGGAGTTCGAGGAGTGAGAGGGTCTTCACCTTGGCCTCACGACCCAGTTGGACGAGGTAGAACCTAGGCTTCGGCAAGTCTTTATAAATTTTCTGCGGACCGTGAGTCTGGGCGCGGGAGAAAATGGTGACCCCAGCCATCGGGAGTTCCTTCTTCATGCCAAGTTTCTTCGACAGACGGGAGTAGCGGTAGCCGACAGCCAAGTATTCGTCTCCACCGGGTAGATCTTCGGCATCTTCGCCGGTAGCGCGGATACCGAACAGAGTGTGGGAAGAGTGATGCTTCTCGCCGATCAGTTCTGGCGCCAGCCCGAACTCG
>CAYOPK010000019.1:0-8157 GCA_964405855.1 uncultured Candidatus Saccharibacteria bacterium | reverse complement strand
TCTGCTTCTGCTTCTGTTAACGTCGCTAATTTAGACTTGGCATGCTTCCTCACCGCCAAGGCGAAGGCGCGCGAACTATTCTCTACGCGATACTCCAACTCTGTGATATGTGTATCAGTTAACTTGTCTCTCTCAAGGAGAATTTCTGCTTCATGAATGCGTCTTTCCACCTTCTTTTCTTCCCAAGCGATTCTCTTCTCTACTGAGTAGTTAACATGATTTAAGGCTGGCTCCACGAAATCTACTTTCATAGGATAAAGAGTGTCGCCTGGCAAAGCATCATCGGAAGCATCAACAAGGCCGCCAAAAGAAACCACCAAAACAAGCACCAACGCCGTCACCCTCCTTATATGTACGGATTTAAAAGTAGAGAATGAAAATCTAGAAACCTGCACATAAGGAGACTTGGTGGTTTCTAAAACATTTTTCAGGATGTGCGCTTTTTCCACGTCAGTCATCCTGACGTTTTTCAAACTGGCTAAACCCTTTTTAAATTCTTTTTCATTCATAAATTATTTTCATTACCCCCCTTAATACCCAGGAGTTCGCGTAAAGCAGCTAACCCTCGCGTGATTCGGACGGAAACCACGTTCGGAGTAATTTCAAGAACTAGAGCGATATCACGCGGGTTCAGACCTTCGACAAAACGGAGATAAACCACTTCGCGATACTCCACTGGTAATTGGTTTAGAAGCTCGAGTACGTGCCTAACTTCAGCAAAATGCTCAATAGCGAGAGTAGCCTTGTCGTCCCCGATGTCGAACTCTCTCTCATCCTCACCAGAAGACAATGATTCGAGAGAAAGCGACTTCTTTTTCCGATACCAGTCAATAATGAGATTCCTGGCAATAGTGAAGACTAGTGCCTTAGGGTTCTCCACCTCTTTCTCCAAAAGAAAAGAATTCCAGAGCTTGGCGAAAGATTCTTGAGTGATATCAAGAGCCTTTTCTCGATCAGAAACTCTCAGCAGGCAAAAGCGGAAGAGGGTATCTGATTCCCTCTCATAAACCTCGATGAACTGCTTTTGAACGTGCTTAATAGACATAAACGTACGAAAGTCAATATCCTTTCTCCACACCCCTCCCTATTCAGAATACAGGTAAAGACACGAGCGGTCTACAAGAGATTGTCAGTCTCGTGGAACAGAGTTTCAGTTTCCTGGGCAATCCGTACAGCCATTAGCACAGATTCCAGAGGGTACTCCCCGTTCGCCACTTCGTCTGAGAGCATGATAGCATCTGCGCCATCGAGCACGGCGTTGGCCACATCAGAAACTTCTGCTCGAGTTGGTTTCTTGTTATGCATCATCGAGAGAAGCATCTGAGTAGCCACAATAGCCCCCTTGTCATGCCAGTGAGCGTGACGAATCAGATTCTTCTGGATAAATGGAACTTGCTCCATAGGCAACTCAACTCCTAGATCTCCTCGAGCAATCATAACTGAATCAGTTTCCTGAATAATCTCATCAATATTTTTCAGAGCTTGAGAGCTCTCAATCTTAGCTATAATCTTTGCCCGTCCTTGAACGATCTTCTTGACCGCACGAATATCATCGGCTGACTGGACGAAAGAGACGGCTACATAATCTACACCTTGAGTCAGACCGAACTCGAGATCCTTCAGATCCTTCTCTGTTAGGCCTCCGAAAGATAGCGGGGTCTCTGGAACGTTCACCCCCTTTCTAGAGAGGAGAACTCCACCCCGAACTACCTCAGCAGAGAAGTCGCTCCCCGCCTTACTTCTTACGACTAGTTCAAGCTCACCGCTCGAGAGGAAGAGGGGTTGACCAACTTCGATCACTTCGGCTAGTGGTGCATAGTCGATAAAGATTTTTCCTTCTACTTCTTCCACTGTGGTGAAGGTGACCATGTCACCTTTGTGCAGTTCGCGCTCCCCCTCTTCGATCTGTCCAATTCGAATCCTGGGACCCTGGAGATCGAGAAGGATCGCCACCTCACGCCCATGACGCTTGGATTCTTCGCGGATAATCTCCTGACGAGATTTGAACTCTTCTTCGGTACAGTGAGAGAAATTCATTCTCGCCACATCCATACCAGCTTGGATTAATTGGGACAACACTTCTCTAGCCTCGGAACGAGGTCCGATGGTGGCAACTATTTTTGTTTTCATTATTTTGCTTTCTTACCGAGTCTGTAGACCGTATTTTTAATTCTGTCTCTGCGTCCCGTACCGCCCCAATGTTTAAGATAACCAAACTTCTTTACCCTGACCGGACTGAAGCCAGAGAACCAGAGAATTCCATTTTTCAGCTCGTTCGTAGTATCGCCGAAAATAATTCTCTGAACGAGCGGGGCCGTGTCAGAAGTGACAAACATGCGAGCAGATTTCCCTTTCAATAATTTCTCCCACGTATAATCACTAGTGAACTTGTAGGCGAAGCCAGGAATCCAGGCTCGGTCAAAGAGGCCTTTGAGTAGAGCTGGCATAGTCGACCACCAGGACGGATAGAAGATGACGAAGTGATCGCTCCACTTCACATTCTCTTGGAAAGAAATGAGGTCTGGTTCGAGAGGTTGGACGAGGCGATAGCCGTGGTGCAAGATGGGGTCAAACTGAAGATCACCCAAGTTCATCCGACGCACATCATGTCCTGCTTCCTCGGCACCACGCTGATACTCATCGGCTAGAGTGCAGTTAAAACTATCGCTATCTGGATGACCTAACAATATGAAAACTTTTTTAGATTTTTTGTTGAACATTTTTTACTACTTACTGTCTCATGATTTTCTGCAACTCCGCCTGATTTTCCCGCATCACCACCATAGTGGCTGCCATCTCACTTTGGCCCGACTTCACTCTTCTCTGCACTTCGTCCCCTATCTTCTTGAAAAACTCTGGATGGGCCTCCATAGCAGCCATGAGTTGATCGCGCTGTTCGGCCGGCACATCTTTCAACTTATGCTTCAACGCTTGTTTGAAGAAAAAATCTTTAATTCCCATAGACACGTATTATAAGCTAAAATATGTTCATGAGTAAATTCTTTCCTGTGGTCTGGTTGGCTCTCCTCTTCGGAATAACCAACTTCACACAAGCTCAAGAACTCCATCAGGATCTCCAGGGGATCTGGCAGGCACAGGTAGAGCGGGTGGTCTCAGAGGAAAAGCGTGCAATCTTGGGCACCGAAGTGACACACATCTTCCAAATCCTGGAGGTCAGAATTCTGGAAGGCGAAAGGGAGGGGCAAGTCATCACTGTCGAGAATGATTTTATAAAATTGGAAAAAGATGATCGCTTATTTCTTTCTTATCTTATAACTATAAGTGGTGAGGAAATTTACTCGATCTACGATGTCGACCGCAGGGCTTCGCTCTTCTGGCTCATCGGACTTTTCTGCTTCAGCATCATCCTGATCAGTGGTAAGCAAGGTTTGCGTTCCATTTTCAGTCTTGGGGCTAGTATTTTCGTTATCGTTTACGCACTCATACCTGCCTTACTGGCTGGTTACCCACCTATCCTCACCAGTGTCACCCTTGCTTCCATCATTCTCTTCTGCGCCATCTTCATCACTCACGGATTCAACAGAGAATCCGCTATCGCTCTCGGTGGCACCGTCAGCTCAGTGGCCCTCACTGGCTTTCTGGCTTACTTTGGCGTCGAGATGGCTCAGCTAACAGGATTCGCTAGTGATGAGGCTATTTACCTCAACTTCAACAATCCCGGTCTCAATTTCCAAGGACTCTTGCTCGGAGGTATTATTATCGGCATCCTTGGAGTACTGGATGACGTCAGCATTACCCAAGCCAGTGTCGTCAGCGAACTCTATGCTTCTAACCCCCAGATGGAGCGAGCGGAGGCCTATCAACGCGCCTCTCGTGTTGGTAGAGAACATGTAGGGGCTCTGGTCAACACTCTTGCTCTTGCCTATACCGGAGCGGCCTTGCCTTTACTCCTACTCTTTTCCACTTCTGAGGCCTCTGTCTCCAGTATTATAAATAGAGAAATCTTCGCCACCGAGATAGTCCGCACCATCATCGGCTCTATCGGTCTTATTATGGCGGTGCCCATCACCACCTTGCTCGCAGTAATTTTTCTGAAAAATCACGGGAGGAAATCTGAACATCACCACCATCACTAAGCCAGAAAGTGGCGCAGAGTATAAACCCAGTCTTCCTCTGTCTCCTCTCCCCCATTCTGAGTCTTCTGATTTAGAAGCCACTCGAGATAACCTCTGTCAGTCTTCGCCACTTCGGCGATCTGTTGGCCTTTATATTTACCGAAAACAAAATTCGTAAAAAGTGTCGGTCTACTAGAAATCTCGATCATTTTCTCTAGTGCAGACTCATCTGAGTTTGTCTCTGTGCGCACCTTCGCAAACAAGCGTTCAAAAAGTTTCTCAAGCACATTCACATCACCTTCAGCGTCATGAGCCGAACCAACCACCTCGAGTTCGAGGAAATAGCGCAGATACTGAAGGTTGTATTCAGGAATCCTGGCCTCAACATCGAGGAACCGCGCCACTCGCAAAGTACAGATAAACCTGGGCACCTCGAGACCTTCGGATTTCAACATGGCAACATCGAAGAGAGCGTTATGTGCAACTAAGATACCAGCGCTTAAAAGTTCACGGAGCTCGGAGCTCATCGGTGAACCCATGAAAGCTGGTTTGTCAGCCACCATTTTATTCGTAATATGAGTGATGCTCATAGCCTTCACCGAAATAGGCACAGGTGGTTTAAAGTACTCGACACGAACTTCTCCTCCCGTCTTGTAACAGACTTGGCAAAGGCGGTCCTTCTTTGGCTCATTGCCAGTGGTCTCAGTGTCGAGGAAGATTAGTTGGTCAAGCATAAATTTTTTATCAGCTCACGATCGGACGAAGAAAGTCTCCCGGTACTACCTTCATTTAGATAATACATTATAGCCTGCGGATCATCGATATGCTCGAGCCCGAGAGCGTGGCCAAGTTCGTGAGCCAGAATACGGACCAACTTCTCTCGACTCTGGAACTCATAAATCTCTATCTTCTCTCCGGAAGCATTGCTTTCAAAAATTCCTCCCGTAAAAGTCTCTCCTCGAGAAGCGCCAGTGGTGTTGTAACGCTCGACGCGAAGGTTTAGTTCTCGAGCTAGACGGTTCAACTGATCTACCACTAGATTAATCTCCCCCGCTAGACGGTTGAGCTCATCCTCTTGCCTTCTCAACTCAGAAAACTCTCGGTCTAAAGCAGCATGATCCGTTTCAAGTTTCTCGAACTGCTCTTGAGAATTTCTCGGTCCAGCGTTCCAGCGCGCCAATCGCTCTTCATGGAGTCGAGAACTCTCGGCGAAGCGAGCAGCGCTCACCTCATAAATATTTTTAAATTCTGCGTAACGCACCTTAAGTACCTGGTACCGTGCCTCGAGATTGTCATAGCCAGCCTGACTCTGCTCGACGTTCATCTCTAGAGTAGAGAGTACCTGGGTAACAGCTTGGCGCTCGTCGTAGATTAAACTAATAGCAAGACCGTCGCTCTCGGGAGAAAGAGTGAAAAATTCTGGCCCTGCAGAACCCGGCTCATCGTCCAGAGCTTCTTCCCAAAGGTCCTCTGCTTCGCTAATAGCTGAGAGAAACTCTGCATAAGAGAGCCCAAAGCGTCGGTCGAAAGTGCCTACTCTATAGGAAATTGTTTCTAAACAAGCCTTTTTTTGATTTTCTAGAGGAAAATTCTGCCAAAGTAGAAAACCAGCGGCGAGAACCACTAAGGTGGAAAGCCATTTAATCATCTTGCTCTATATTCTAGCATTTCTTTTTATATGGTATAATCACTATTGTCCAGCTTAAAAGGACTTAATTTACATTGAAACTATGGTAAGAACAGCTAACGCGGCTCTCATGAAGCCGATGAACCTCTCCTCAGAACTCGAGGCAGTGGTTGGTAAGGGCCCTATGCCAAGAGGCGAAGTGGTGAAGAAGATGTGGGAATACATTAAGAAACACGATCTTCAGAACCCAGCCAACAAGCGAAACATCTTCGCAGATGACACTCTCCGACCGATTTTCGGTAAGGATGAAGTGACCATGTTCGAGATGACCAAGCTCGCTTCAGGTCACATGAAGTAATTCTGACTCTAAGTCAGGATAGAAGAAAGGCCGGCCCCGTGGGGGCCGGCCTTTTTGAACATGAACAAGAGCTAGAGGACGGCGATGGCACGAGCGCCCGCGAAGACCTCTTCAGAACGAGCCGGTTTCAGGACCAGCGTGCAGCGGTGATACACAAGCTCTGCACGCTCGCCAGACCGGAACCCGCCAGTGTATAGAGTAAAGTGTACAAACCGCCGGTGAGAGAGTTTGCGCGTTTCCTTAAGAAGCCCGATGCCACTCAAGCTCCCATTCGGCATGTCGTTGTCCGAAATAATGGCGTCGAAGTGTTGTTCTCCCTGAAGGAGGCGAAGCGCATCGTCTCCATTATCCACTTCCACGACCTCGAAGCCGTAGCTTCTTCCATTCCGAACCAAGCTCTGCCTAATTGGTTCTGTGTCTTCGACGATTAAAACCCTAGCCCGCCTAATATGCACTACGACTCTCTTTTTTTCTAACTGTCCGCTCACCACTTTGAATCAAAGCGTCTGAAAAATCAACCTCGTGCTATCATTTCTCTTATGTTTGAATGGACGCTAAGTATTATGGAAAGTTGGGGCTATGGGGGCATCTTTTTCCTCATGGCACTGGAAAACATTTTTCCTCCCCTACCTTCAGAAATCATCATTCCTGTAGCTGGTTATGCCGCTGCCAGCAACGGGCTCAACCTTCTTTTGGTTATCTTGGTTGCCTCTATTGGCGCGCTGGTCGGCATCTGGCCTTGGTTTCTCTTGGGTAAAATCTTCGGTCTGGAGAGGGTGAAATATTTCGCCTCTCGCTACGGACGCATTATCACCTTCTCTCCCGAAGAAATTGATAAGGCCGAAAAATGGTTCGGTGTCTATGGCCATAAAGCCGTGCTCTTCGGACGCCTCATCCCTACAGTACGCACCCTTATCTCTATACCAGCCGGCATCGCGAAGATGAAGCTTTCCGTCTTTCTGGTCTACTCATTTATCGGTAGCTTACTTTGGACATCGGCTTTGGCCGTCGCCGGTTTCTTGCTTGAAAGCCGGCATGAAGTTATTGCCAGCTACTTAAACCCTGTTTCAAACGCCATTCTCCTCGTCATAATTCTCTCGTATTTATACCGCGTCATTACTTTTAAACAGGAGAAAAACTAACTCACCCCCGCTTTATGGGTGTTAACTATGACCGCTTTCGATCTAGAAGCAACGTACCGAATACGAAGGACCCAATACTTAGTGAAAATACTAGAACAGACAGAAGTGAGACTGGAGTACCGCCTGTTTGAGGCATGAGTGGATTATATGTCACAACTGCTATAGGAGTAGTGGTGGCCTGAACTTGCACAGGAGTTGAGGTAGCCATAGTTACGATAACTGGTGTTGAAGTGGCCACAACAGTCGGTGTTGATGTGGCAACGACAGGTGTCGAGGTGGCAGTAGATGTAGCAGTAACAGTAACGAGAGCCACTGGTGCAGCACAGTTAGAAGCAGTGACTCTAGAACTGTTTAAGGTTACAGCCCCATTTCTCGCGAGCAATCTTCCGTCGACAGTAGAACCTCCATTATCTGTAATCGAAACGAGGGCTAGGATGTTACCTTTGAAATTCGAACTGGTACCAAGTGTAGCTGAGCTGGTCACTTGCCAGAAAACGTTACAAGCTTGAGCACCATTTGTTAACACAACATTACTATTCGATGCAGTAGTTAGGGTTGATCCTGCTTTAAAGATAAAGATGGCATTCTCATCCCCTTCGGCATCGAGTGTGACTGTACCTGTGATGCCGAGCTCTCCAGAAGCAGTGTTGTAAACTCCAGAAGTGAAAAAAGTGCCACCAAGCTCAGTGGCCACAGTCGTAGCTGCCTGTCCCTCTGCTTCGAGATAAGCGGAGGTGAGATGATCTTTAGCCAAATCCACTACAGCACTGGCTGAAGTGTAGTTCGTGCCTGTGACTTCTCCAGAAGTTAATCCGTTTGTAGTAGTGGGAGATGAACCAGCGCCGCCAACAATGACTGAAGGATTAGTATTAACGATGCCGGAGCCTGCCAAGACAGCGAAGTCGCTTGCGGAACCCAGATTAACAGCGCTCGCAGCAAAAACAGTATTAACCC
>CAYOPK010000018.1:0-8256 GCA_964405855.1 uncultured Candidatus Saccharibacteria bacterium | reverse complement strand
TCGAGCGGTTTCGCTACCGATAGTCGAGAGCAGAGCATCGCGAGAGAGAGGGGTGATGTTGAGGGTGAGCGAACTTTCGGTTGAGATGAAACGGCTTTCGGGCGCAGTGATAATTGGCGGAGCTGTTTTCCTCACGAATTCGTTGTAGCTCCACCAACCACCAGCCCCAGCGAGGACGAGGAGCACTATGCCTCCAAGAAAGAGGAGTGAAGAATGTTTAAAATCAGAAGGTTTTTCTGGTTGAGCAACGCTCATACCCCTGATACCAGTCCGCTCTTTCTGGTGAATAGAGAAAAGAGATTCTTTCTGACCAGAAAGAGCACTCGCCACATCTCCTTGGAAAGTGCGAATCTGTTTGAGTGGAGTAACAGGTGCTTCTGGCTGTTGGTTGTTGGTCGTTGGTTGTTGGTTCCCCTCCGGATTCATACCCACATTTTACCTTCTTAAATCTTTCTGCGCGAGTTTCTTGCCATGTCACTACCTCCACTACCAGCGATGAGATATTTCTTTGGGTTTTTGTCGAGGTCGAAGAAGTCGTCGCAGGTTTCGATGAGACGAGCCGAAGAAGATTTGCCGAAGGCCACCACTTCTACCTGACAGCCGTGAGTGTTTTGTAAATATTCGACGAGAGGCACATAGTCACCGTCTCCGGAGAGAAGGATCACTGAGTCGAGCTTCGGTGCCATGGTGACAGCGTCGATAGCGAGACCGACGTCCCAGTCGGCTTTCTTCGCACCGCCGAGGAAGATCTGGAGTGGTTTGGAGCGAATTTCGATTCCCGCTTTCTCGAGAGCGCCGAAGAAGGCGTTCTCTTCCCCACTCTCGGTCGTCACGACGTAAGCCATGGCGCGGATGAGGACGCGGTCGTCCAACACGTCTTTAACAATGGCAGCGAAATTCGCTTTGGCGTGGTGAATGTTTTTCGCACTGTGATAAATGTTTTGCGTGTCTATGAAAATGCCGACGCGCTGAGCCTTGTGTTTGATAACAGTCATATAAAATAAATTAACTAACAACTAACTACCTACAACCCACAACAGAATTCTAACGCATTTAGCTGTTAGTTGTCGGTTGTTGGTGGTGTGTTATTTCTTCAACCCAAGTTTTTTCTGGAGAGCGAGAGCGCGCTTAGGATTCTTCTTTTCTAGATACTTGAAGTGAGCCTGGCGATCAGCCACCATGGCGAGTAGTCCTCGGCGTGAGTGGTTGTCCTTCGCGTTAGTCTTAAGATGCTTCGAAAGTTCTTCGATGCGCTTAGTCAGTATGGAAATTTGCACCTCAGGAGAGCCGGTATCCTTGTCATGGATAGCGACCTCTTGGATGATCTTCGCTTTCTTGGTTTTAGAAATCACGTCTAGTACAATAGCACGCTTCGACTCGCTTTGCAAGCTCGCTCAGCGTAAACACTTCGACCCACCCTGCAAGCACATGAAATAGGCTTATATAATTGACTAACCTGAACCGGGTTTTGATTCCTAGATAAATTAAAAGCCCGATCTTGCGATCGGGCCTGCATATCCATTCGGTTATGCTCGATAAGAATCAAGTGAACAGCGAACTCTCTGAATCAGCGATCAACCGGCATGAGCCGATTGGCCAACCGACGAAGCGAGCTCCCGTTCCCTTGCGGTAACAGCGGGGACGTCACGCAGGCGTTAAATGGGGTCAACATGATGATGATTCCCAAATAAGCTGCGTTGCATGCCCACCGATGCCAGAGGCGAGGGTGGGTCAGACGAGAGCCGATCGCGCAGAAGTCGAAGTTGAAGAACTTTTCAGGGTTCTCAACCGTATCCTGCACACCGGCCATACCGGTAGACCAACCTTCATTCCCTGGGACGAAGGGCTTGGCGAGATAAGGACGCAGGACGGTGTTTTCCCACCCTCTCGCGAACCTCATCGAGTTAACAACGTTCGTCCAGAGTGTCCGAACGTTGTCCTGAGGAAAGCCGAAAACCAAAAGTATTTCAGCTCGAACATTAAGGTCTCCACAGAGATCGAGGCATGTGAGCACGTCGCTCAAGTGGTTATGCCCCTTCTTCTGCAGTTTCCAAACCTGTTCGTCCGTGCCATCCACACCGAAGCCGATGCACCAGAGCCCGGATCGTCGGATAAGATCGCCGAAGTTGCCGATCTTTTTGGCAGCCCTCAGGAAGGAAGCCATACAGGCCAGACACCGAACCTTGATGTCGATACCTGTCGCTTCCCTCGCCGATGCGATTGCTTGGAGATACTTCGCCACTTCCTCTGGATTCTGAAAGAGATCCAGCGAAGAGGTGTAGCACTCTAGCTTCTGCAGACCAAACCGTTTCGCAGATCGAGCCAAGAACAGAATGTCAGTCTGGAAATGCTCCAAACTGACGAACTGTTCCTTCTGACCTTTGACGGCGGCGCAGAACGCACAGCGGTAGATACAACCCTGAGAGACCACCAACGCGAACTCGGTCTCGAGGTAGTGCCGCAACCTGTCATCGTCCATCTGTTTCCAAACGGGAGAATAAGGCACGCGGAACGGTGAAGGAAGGTCTTCGGGCCGGCACTTCAGAACCTTGGCCAAATCCTCGTCCTCGCGGATCTGGATGGCTTCGGTTCCTGCGAACATTGTGCTGAACTGTTCGCTCGTGAGACCTCGAATCACTTGTCCTCCCACAATCAACGTCGCTTCAGGGTACTTCACAAGCACCTCTTTGGCGAAACTGATCATGCTGGGGATGTACGGAGAGCCAATGACGGAAACACCGATGATGTCGGCATTGCCGAAAAGATTCATGACCCGCTCACTCCCTGGAGAGTCGATGTTGAGATCGATGATTTCCACAGAATGACCGGCAGCCAAGAGTCTTGCGGCCGTCGCACAGAGTGACCCGCTCATGTAAATCTTCGATTTCCCGTAGGGGTACCGAAGCTCCACAAGAACGACTTTCTTGCTTAAACCAGCCAATTCCACCTCGTCCTCACTTTCGTTAAGTTAACGTACTTGGAAAATTCCTTTCTGGCACAAGAATGTCATATTGAAATCATTTTGTCAATAAAATAATACTAAAATATGGCTAAAAACAAAAGTATTTTGGAAATTGTGGAAACGATTTGACACAGAATGAGCCTTGGTATACACTGTTACTATATGAAAAACGATCTTCATGACTCCCTGGTTGGCTCTGGTTTATCCGAGAATGAGACCAAGGTTTTCTTGGTCCTTTTAGAGCTTGGTAGAGGTACTGTCACCCAGATCACCAGGAAGGCGGGGCTGAACCGGACTACTGGCTACGACATCTTAGATAGTTTGGTGGCCAAGGGCCTGGTGAGCATTTCTGGCAAGGAGCCTAAGCAGGAATATCTGGCAGAAACTCCAGAGAGGGTCATTTCCTGGCTTGAAACCCAGATTTCCTTGAAAGAGGCTCAGCTCAAGAATATCAAGAAGCTTCTCCCTGAGATGAAGTCCCTCCACAACGTCGCCGGCCGACCGAAGGTCCGGTTCTATGAGGGCGCAAGCGGTTTAAAGGATGTTTACGAAGACACCCTGACTTCGACCGAAGAGATCCGTGCCTACGCCACAGTGGATGACATGCACCAGGCTCTCCCGGGGTATTTCCCCAAGTATTATGAGAGGCGCTCGGAGAAAAATATTTCTATTCGGGCCATTATTCCAGCCACTCCTGTGGGCAAGCTCCGCGCAGGCAAGGATATAGAAGAGAAGCGAGAAACCTGCCTTATCTCTCCAGAAAAGTATTATTTCTCCCCCGAGATTAATGTTTATGACAATAAAGTTATGATTGCTTCCTGGCGCGAGAAACTAGGCATCATCATAGAGAGCCAGGAAATCGCCGATGCCATGAAGAAAATATATGAGCTAGCCTGGATTGGTGCGGAGAAAGAGTCTCGAGGAGAAAACTAGTTAAGTATTTTATGAAATAAGAAAACCCGGCAGTGCTGCACGCACTGCCGGGTCGGTATTTTCGGTCGGAGCCTTAATCGGCGTGGTTGAGACTGTTTTTCAGAGTCACAATTTGCTCGATGATGGTTCTGGCCGGTTCTCCCACACGATTTTTGTGTGGGGAGAGGGAGATCATGTCATCCCCTGACTTGGCATGGAGGTCCTTGGAGACCACTCCCATACCCTCGAGATGCTTCGCCGTCAGGTAGAACAAGGTGCGGTCGAATGGCTTCTTCAGCACCTGGATGTACTGATTCCGGACGATCTTCTTGACCAATTTCTTGGCCAAGTAGCTGTCGTTGAAGAAGCCGCCTCGTCGCCCGAAGTGGGCCAGGACCCTGATGATTTCCCGGGCCATTTCCCACTCACACTCACTCCAGCCGGCGGGGCAAGGCAGGGCTTCCCTGACGATTTCTCGCAGGGCGCGATTGCTGATGGTTGGTTCCTGAGCCGGTTTATCGACCGGAGTTTCCACCACCTTCGTCAGGGTCGTTTCTGGCTCAGTTTCCTCGCTCCCCTTTTCTTCCAGATAGAGAGCCCTCTTCAGCAGTCTGGCTTTCTCCCTGTTCGAGCAAACCTGCTTGGCTTCCTCGCGGAGTGCACAAGCTTCTGGTGTGACCAGAGACTGAGCCCTGGCCTCGAGAATTTCCAGGCGAGAAAGTTCTTTCTTCTCGACCGGAACTCTAGGTTGAGGTTGAGGAACGGCCTTGGCTTGATTCCCCTGCTCCGCCCGCCGAGCTTGCCGACGAGCGTTCTTGGCTTCACGAATGAGGTCATTGACCCAGCGGTGTGCTTCGAGTGGAGTTTGGAAAGCATCCAACTTGTTGAAAAGGCTGTCCTCCCCCTCCTTTAGAAGCCCTTCAGCCAGTGCCTGGCGGATCCGCTTGATCATAGAGCGCAACTGTTTGCCCGACTGACCCAACGCCTCTATGTCTCGAAGGACCATGGTCCCTGTGTGAATGGCCAGCTCCAGGAGAGTGGTGACTTGTTCCAAGTCTTCTGGGCCACACTTTGACAATGGAGCTTGTTCGAAGAAATCTACCGTCTCCCTGACAAGTCTTTTGAACTCGAAAGTTCGATCTCGCGTTTCGTCTGTGACACTGATCCCTTCGGAGACTTCTTTGTCTATCTTCCCCTCAATTTCTCCGCACGTCTTGACCAAGCTCCCAATTTTGAGGAGCGCGAGCCTTCTTGTGTTGTCTGCAATCATCTTTACCTCCAACTG
Source organism: uncultured Candidatus Saccharibacteria bacterium (assembly GCA_964405855.1). Lineage (GTDB taxonomy): Bacteria > Patescibacteriota > Minisyncoccia > Phycocordibacterales > Zambryskibacteraceae > UBA5004. Next base: position 3,097 of record CAYOPK010000018.1, on the reverse strand, counting down.
TCTGGCCTGTTTATACAACCTCTTCTGGTTGTCTGTCAATTATGTTTAGCCTGGCTTGTAACCAGGCTAGGAGGCCCCACTTGCAAAATTTGGCACTTATGCTATGATGAGGGGGTAATAGTGCGCTAGAGAAGTTCGCCTCACGGCGAACTTCTCTCTTTAAAAATTAATTCAAACCCAATATGTTCGATCTGAAAACCATCAATTCTGTGCTCTCTGAACTCGAGGAAACTCGAGGTATTTCTCGTGCCGCCATCATCGAGGCCATCGAAGCGGCTCTCGCCACGGCGTATAAGAAAGAGTACGGCAAACGCGGACAGATTATCCGCACCACCTTCGACCTCTCCACCGGTCAGGCTGAATTCTATCAGGTGAAGATTGTGGTCGATCAGACTCGAGTCATTTTTGAAGACGAAGAAGGTCTCGAGGAGAAAGGTCAGAGTGAAGGTAAAGAAGATGACTTGTCCGCCGAAGCCTTGGCGGAGGAGGAGCGAGAAATCTACAACCCAGAGCATCACATCCTGATCGAGGATGCTAGGAAGATTAAAAGAGACGCTCAGCTCGACGAGGAGGTTATCTTCCCTATCGAAAGCAAGGGAGACTACGGACGCATCGCTGCTCAGACTGCCAAACAGGTCATCATGCAGAAGATTCGCGAAGCAGAGAAGGTTCACCTCGTTTCAGAATACGGTGAGAAGGAGGGCGAGATCGTCACCGGCACCGTTCAGAGAATGGAGCGTGGCAATGTTTTCGTGGATCTCGGCAAAGCTTCCGGTCTTCTTCCTTACGAGGAGCAGATTCCTGGTGAGCGTTTCAGTCAGGGCGAACGTGTCCGCGCGTATCTCTACCGCGTCGAGGAATCCCCTCGTGGTGTTTTCCTCCGCCTTTCTCGTTCTCATCCGAAGTTTCTCGAGAAGCTTTTCGAAGCGGAATCTCCAGAACTTTCTTCTGGTTCTATCGTGATCAAGGCTATCGCTCGCGAAGCTGGTTATCGTTCCAAGATGGCTGCTGAAGCTGTCGACACTCACATTGATCCAGTCGGCGCCCTCGTCGGTGGTCGTGGAGTTCGTGTCTCTACTGTTATGTCAGAGCTCGGCGGAGAAAAGATCGACGTTATCGAGTGGTCCGCTGATCCAAAGAAGTTTATCGAAGAAGCTCTCTCCCCAGCGAAAGTTCTCGATATCGAAGTGAACGAAGAGGAAAAGTCAGCGGTAGTAAACGTCGCCGAGGACCAGCAGTCTCTCGCTATCGGTAAAGGTGGTCAGAACGTGCGCCTCGCTGCCAAGCTCACTGGATGGAAGATCGACATCAAGTCTGCCCAGGGCGAAGAACTCGCTACTGCTGAAGCCCCTGAGGTCCCCGCTTCTGAACCAGCCCTCGAAGCTCCCAAAGCTCCCGAAGCTAGTGAAGCTTCTATCGAAGCTCCAACTGAATAAAAACCTACAACCTACAACCTACAACCTACAAACTAAAACCTAGCTCCCCATGGCCAACATCAACCACAAGCCTTCCAAGTACATGCTAAACCTGCTTCACGTCATGCCGACCTTCACCGAAGAAGGAGGTGAAACAGTGAATGCTGTCGTCGAGATTAACTCCGGAACCATCAACAAGTACGAACTCATCACCGAGTCAGGACAACTGAAACTAGATCGCGTCGGCTACTCATCGCTGGCCTACCCCTTTGCTTACGGCGCTATCCCTCAGACTTGGGACTACGACAACGACCCTCTAGATATCGAGATTGTTAACGTTGTGGAACCTCTGGTGCCAGGCTGTCTCGTCGAAGTGCGTGTGATTGGTGTCATGAAGTTCGAAGACAGTGGAGAAATAGACGACAAGATCATCGGCGTCCTCGCCAATGACAAGAGGAGCGACCACATCCAGAGCCTCGATGATCTGAGCGAGCAGTTTAAAGTTGAAACTACTTACTACTGGGAGCACTACAAGCATTTGAAGAACCCAGGATCCTCTGTGACGAAAGGTTTCTTCGACAAAGCTGAGGCCATGAAGGTTATCAAGGAGTGTCAGCAGAGATACAAGGACATTTACGCTCAGAATCTAGAGTAACCCCACCCTTCTTTCTAAGATGGTATAATCAAACCAGGTCTTAGGACCTGGTTTGATTTACCCTAATATTATAAATTATGAAGAAACACACCCTTCCTCTCGCTCTTGTTCTCGCTCTCTGTTTCCCTCTGGTTGGTTCTGCCCAGAGTGCGGACCTGCGAACTCGTGCTGAGATGGATGTTCGCCCAGCGGAAGCTCGGTTGAAACTTGATGCTGAGGCTAGAACTCGTGCTAACGCCAGCTCTTCCGAGGCTCGCGCCGAGATGAAAATAGAGGCCGAAGCTCGTCGAGCTTCCTCGACCCAGCGCCGCACCGAGATGCAGCAGAGCGTAGTTCAGAGGAAAGTCGCGCAGACCGCTCGAGTCCTTGGTGCCACTATCGAACGTCTCGAGAGAATTCTCGAGAGAGTTGAGTCCCGTATTGCCAAGGTGAAGGAGGCTGGTGGCGACACCACTGTCTCAGAAGCTTCTGCCGCCCAGGTAGAGACTCATCTAGGTAATGCCAGCACCAGTCTCCAAACTCTATTGGCTATCGAGCTCACAGCTGATAGTTATAAAGAGAACTTCGGAATGGTCCGCGAGGCGGCCTCCGAGGTGAAAATGCATTTGCGAGAAGCACACCGCAGTCTCATGGAGGCTGTGCGTTCTCTCAAGGCTTCTGTCGAAGTTGAGACTTCGGCTTCTACCAATTAATTAAACAGTTATGGAAAACATGTCCCCAAACAACATGCCACCTAGCCGCCCTGAAGAGAGTTCGAGTAGCTCTATGTGGGTCTGGCTCATCGTGGCTGTGGTCGTGCTCGCTGGCTTGGCCTATTTCTGGAACGAGCGTGCTGGTGACCCAGCTCTGAACTCCGTCGAGAGCCAGAGTAGCTCCGACGAGATTGTCGACATCGAAGCTGATCTAGAAGCCACCGACGTCGACAGTGTGGACTACGATCTAAGCGAAGAAAACTACAACGCATCGTAATCCTTAGCTGTCCGACAGCTAAGTGGATCAAAAATTCCCCCTAGGTCTTTCCTAGGGG
>CAYOPK010000017.1:0-8445 GCA_964405855.1 uncultured Candidatus Saccharibacteria bacterium | reverse complement strand
ACGGACGAGAAGCTGACCGTATCTTCGACATCCTCATGGGCACCGATGTCCCTTCTAGAAAAAGTTTTATACAAAGTAACGCCAAGAAGGCTACTATTGACATTTAGGTTTAAATTTGCTATAGTTAACACAGAGACTCATCCCGAGTTCTCACAGAGCCCCAAGGAGGCCCCGTGATTCGTACCCTCATCGCACTCATCACCCTCGTGTTCCTGGCCGCCCCGGCCGTCGCACAGACCACCGGGTCTGTGCAGATCTGGAACAACCTGGACATGAGCACTGTCCAACCGCAGGTTCAAATCCTGACCTCCACTCCGATCACGGAGAAGGTCGGCATCCAAACCTGGACACTCACCTCGAAAGGATGGAGCGAAGCCCTCGTAGGCCTCAGCTTCTCGCCTGAGAAGTGGGTGAGTGTCGTTCCGAGCCTCGGGCTCGAGACGGATGCGGATCCACTGCGCGCCGGCCTCGACATCTGGCTGGGAGGAAGCGGTTACTCGCTTCTCTTCCTCCAGGAGTACGGGGGCAGTGGTTACTGGTACCGGGTCGTCGCGACCCACCAGTTCAACCAGAAGACCCGCGTCGGCGTGAACGGTTCCCGCTTCTTTGGCTGGGGACCGTACGTGGAGCGCCAGGTGGGCCCGGCCGCCTTGTGGGTCACCGTACCCATCATCGGCATCGGTGAAAACCAGCTGGCCTTCGGGATGAAAGTGGGTTTCAAGTAACAGCGAACCCCGCTCGCACCTTTCGCCCCCGCGTGGGACCTACTTCAGGTCTCCCGCGGGGTTTTTCGTTAATTGACAGGGTAGGGGATTTTATGTAATGTTTTCGGCAGACAGACATGCTTCTAGGGTGCTGAGCACCCACGTAAGCCAGAGAATCTGGCCACGGAAACCAAGAAGCTAAGGAGTAGTTGTGAGAAGATTTTTGCAGGTCTTTCGGCTCACTTTCATGAACTTGTTTGTGATCGTGGGATTCACCGTCTTGCTGGGTGTCATTCTAATCCCGACTCTTAGCATGACTCCGTACACCCTCTGGGGGATCTCGGTGGTTGTGACCATTGTGGTCCTTACCTTCAAGAATATTTCGAGACTTGAAGAAATTGAGAGTCGAGATTTGAGATTCGACACCTACATCATGGCAGTCGACCTGTGCCACGAAGTGGGTGGAGATAAGCTGGCACAAGGGGTTCAGAAACACGTGGAGAAAAGATTGATCAGTTCCGCGCAGGCGGTGAAGTGGGCCGCCGACAACCTCATCATTCTCCAGAAAGGCGGGCTCGAAGCTGTAATCAAGAGAGGGGTGGGACTACAGACTCGAGTTATTCCTGAGGATGAAGATGGGCTGGAAGCTGCACGAAGAGAAGTGCGGCTGAGACTGACAGAGGAGTTCACCAAAGCTCAAGAGAGCTTCTATCGTCGGTACGACACATACCTGGAGATCCAGAAGTACTATCACCAGTTTCGTCTTCGTGAACGGAGCTGGAAAGCCTACCTCGATGAAGAGCCGGTGAACAAGACGGCCTGACTGGGGACAGCACATTGTTTCGGTAGCGCCGGCGGGTCACTTGACCCGCCGGCTTTTTTGTATCCCAACATAGAAATCAGGGGGAAAAGTGGATAACTTGAGTAGGTTTGTGGTATACAGTGGGATACAATATCAATTAAGTGGGATGAAGTGGTATATATAAATTTATGTTCATCGGAGAATACAGACACACCATCGATGACAAAAGCCGCATCTCACTACCGGCCAAGTTTAGAAAAGAGATGGGGAAAAAAGTTGTGGTCACTCGTGGCCTCGACAACTGTCTCTTCCTCTTCACGCACAAAGCTTGGGAAGCTATCTCTAACGAGACGGCCAAACTCGGGCACATGCAGATGGATAGCCGAGGTTTCAACCGCTTCCTCTTCTCGGGTGCGACGGATATCGACGTCGACTCGATGGGCAGAATCCTCATCCCGGATTATCTGCGAGAGTTCGCTGGTCTGAAGTCGGCTGTCACCTTCGCCGGCGTGCACAACCGCATTGAGATCTGGGACGAGAAGCGTTGGGGAACTTACAAAAAGCGCATCGAGTCTGAAGCGGAAGGCATGGCGGAGAAACTTAGCCAAGTTGGGCTTGGCTAAGCTTAACCAACAACTGACAACCAACAACTAACAGCATGATGAATTCTGCCCAGGAATCCAAGTTGTCGGTCGTTGGTGGTCGGTCGTCGGTGCATGTTTCTGTTCTTTTGCACGAAGCGGTCGACGGTCTGGCACTGACGAGTGGGGAAACCTACTTGGATGGGACGCTAGGTGGTGGTGGTCATAGCAGGGAAGTGTTGCGGAACTTTCCTGACGTGCGCGTGATCGCCCTCGACCAAGATGCCGAAGCGGTCGAACGATTCCTAGAAACTCCTGAGGGAAAATCTGGAAACGTCACAGCCCAGGTCGCCAACTTCAGAAACCTCGACCAAGTTCTCATGGAACTCGAAGTGGAGAAAGTGGATGCGATATTGCTTGACCTCGGCTTCTCGAGTGATCAGCTGGAGGGTGCAGAGCGCGGATTTTCTTTTCTCCGCGACGAGCCTCTCGACATGCGCTTATCGAAAACAGGCTTCACGGCCGCCGATATCCTTAACTCCTGGGATGAATCTGCCATAGAAATCATCCTGAAAGGATTCGGTGAAGAGAAGTACTCCAGACGTATCGCGAGTGCTGTGGTCGACAGACGAGCACTCAAGCCATTCGTCACCACCTTCGACCTCGTAGAGGTTGTCAGGAGCGCCAAGCCGAAGAACTTCCGAGACAAGATTCACCCAGCCACCCAGACCTTCCAAGCCCTCCGAATTGCGGTAAACGGCGAGCTCGATGCTCTCGAAGAAGGTTTAGAAAAAGCTTGGGCCGCTCTAGAGGAAGGTGGGCGTCTAGCGGTTATCGCCTTCCACAGCCTGGAAGACAGGATTGTGAAAAACTTTTTCCGTAATCTAGCTCAGAAAGAAGAGGGGAAACTGGTAACGAAGAAACCTATCGTTCCCACCGAAGCAGAAATTATCAACAACCCGCGTTCCCGAAGCGCGAAACTCAGAATTATAGAGAAGGGGACCAACAACTAACGACCAACAACCTACAATGAAAGCCAGAATCAAAAATATTTCATACGAAGATCGCGTCCGCACCTTCTGGTTTCTCGCTTCGGTCTGTCTCATCTCTCTGGGAGCCTATGTTTATGCGGTCAACTCCACCACTAGGAACGTGGCTCTCCGCTCCGAACTAGAGCGCCAAGTGACCAACCTCAACGCCGAACTGGCTGGACTAGAATTTGAATATATTAAACTGAAGAATGAAGTGACTCTAGAAGTAGCGAAGGAACTCGGCTACCAAGAAGTCCGTAAACCTCTCTATATTTCTCGAAACAGTACGCACTCCCTATCTTTCAACACCGAGAGTCGATAGTATTAGGTTATGTTTAACCTAGAAAATCGTTTACGCATCATCTCACTCTTCCTCGCCCTCTTCGCCCTCCTTCTGGTGGGTCGACTTTATTTTCTCCAGATCATCGAGGTCGAGAACTTCCAAGCGAAAGCTGATCACCAATATGTTGCTGGGGTAAACTACTTCGACCGTGGGTCAATCTTCTTCACTACCAAAGACGGCACGCTCGTCCCTGGCGCCACTATTAAGTCTGGCTTCACCCTGAGTTTGAATCCTAATCTCATGAGAGAAAGAAACGATCTCGAAGCGATCTACACAGAGATCACAAGCGTAGTCGAGTTAGAAAAAGAGAGCTTTATGGCCAAAGCCTCTAAGCTAAACGATCCTTATGAAGAACTTGCAAAGCGCTTAGAAAACGACCTGGCGATGAAAATCCGTGAAATGAAGCTCCCTGGCCTCTCGGTCACCAGAGAACGCTGGCGTGCCTACCCAGGAGGGGAGATGGCGGCCCACACCATCGGACTGCTGGGCTACCAGGGCGACGACTACGCTGGACGTTACGGTCTAGAGAGAAGTTACGAGGAGGTGCTCCGCCGAGACGGGGACGACGTCTTCGTAAACTTCTTCGCCGAAATTTTCCACAACATTCGCACCGCAGTTAGTGAAGAGGGGAGCCTCGAAGGAGATATAGTCACCACCATCGAACCTTCGGTCGAAGCTTTCCTGGAGAAAGAGCTCGGTGAGGTCAATACTAAATACTCATCCGAATTTACTGGAGGCATCATCATTGACCCCCAGACTGGCGAGATTCGCGCCATGGCCGTATCACCGAGTTTCGACCCGAACTCTCCTTCCTCTGCCAAAAGCTCGGCTGTTTTCAGCAATCCCCTTATCGAGAACCGCTACGAGATGGGCTCCATTATCAAAGCTCTAACCTACGCCATTGGGCTCGAAGCTGAAGTGATCACTGCCAAGAGTACTTACAACGACACAGGTTGTCTCACCTTAAACACGAAGACTTTCTGCAACTATGACGGGCGCGGCCGCGGCTCAGGTGTCACTATGCAGGAAGCCTTGGGTAACTCACTCAACACTGGAGCAGCTCATGTAGCTCTAAGAGTGGGGACAAGGAAGTTTAGCGATCGCTTACTCTCTTTTGGTCTGACAGAAAAGACGGGTATTGATCTACCAAATGAGGGTGGCAACCTAGTTTCTAACTTGAAGACTTATCGAGACTTGGAAGCTGCCCAGGCCTCGTTCGGCCAAGGTATTGCGCTCACTCCTATCAACACTGTCCGCGCGCTCTCGGCCCTAGCCAACGGCGGCACGCTGATCACCCCGCATCTAGTAAACGAGATCCGTTATAAGATTGGTCCGAAAAAGACTGTAACCTATCCAGGTCCAGAGGAACGAGAACGTGTCCTGACTGAAGAAGCTTCTGATGAGATTTCTCGCATGCTGGTCGATGTGGTCGACCAGACACTTCGCTTCGGTGACATGCGTCTCGAGAATTACAGCGTAGCAGCCAAAACGGGCACGGCCCAGATAGCTAGCCCAGGTGGAGGTTACTATGCGGACCGTTATCTACACTCCTTCTTCGGCTATTTCCCAGCTTATGATCCAGAATACCTAGTGTTCCTATTTACCTACAACCCCAAGGGTGTCCGATATGCTTCGGAAACTCTGGTGGACTCCCTTTTCAATATCACGAAGTTCCTTATCAACTATTATGAAATACCTCCGGACAGGGAGAGTTCTCCAAGTACCACAGTGACCTTGGATTGATAAGCGGTGGGGGAGTTGGTAAGATGGCAGAAGACCAGAAGGGAGAGAAATTGTGCAAAGAAAAATGCCCGAGGAGAGAAGCGGCCTCATCGCCAAAATCAATGTGGGGCAGCTGAAGGTCTACGTCGCGAGTAATTGCTACCCAGGAACGGAAGAGCTGGGAGAAATCTTCCTGACAGCCACCAAGGAAGGTTCGACAATCTCCGGCCTTCTCGACTGCTTCTCGATCGTTTTCAGCATGGCTCTCCAACACGGAGTGCCTCTGGAAGACATACTCGAGAAGCTCGAGGGTCAGCGGTTTGAGCCATCGGATCACAAGAACAGCTCCATCATGGATGCCCTCGCCAAGCACTTGCGCGAGAAGTATCTGAAGCCTGAGGAGGAGGAAAATACTCACTACATCTCCACCCTCAGGAACGTGAAGGGGGCCTGAAAGCCCTCTCACAACCACCAACCAGCCCGGCGCCACTTCGTGTAGCGCCGGGCCTTCTGCTTGCTCAGTATTGCCAGTAAGCCATGTTTCTAGTATCATTTTTCACCGGTCTAAACATGTTCTGTCTTTACCCGAAGGAGTGCCCATGAATTACAGAAACGAAGAAATCTGGAACCGCATGACTGCGGTTCTGCCCGGCTTCAAATGGGAAACGAAAGAAGGGCAGAAGTGCCCCCACTTCGTGAATTGGCCCACCATCGGTGCCAGCCTCGGCCCTTTGCGAGCCGGTCGCAACGCCTCACTCCGGGAAATCGAGGTCTTCCTCGACGCCGCTGAGAATGGCGAGGAACCTATCGTTTCTCTCGACCACCCAGAGCTCACCAAGCAGGTCCAGAGAGAGATCCGCAACCGGCGGCGGGAAAACAAAATCAGCCGAAAACGCCACTCGTTCGCCCGGAGCGAACACGGCTACCTCTTCTGAACCTGACCGCCTCCACCCGCCCCCACGCTGTGCAAAGTCGAGCTTTGCACAGCGTGGGGGTTTAAATTTGTCTTGAAAAGAAGCCGAATTTGGGTTACATTGTTTTCCTAAGGCCCTATCGTCTATCGGTTAGGACACAGCCTTCTCAAGGCTGGAAGCGGAGTTCGACTCTCCGTAGGGTCACAAAAGCGCGCATGTGAAAAGACTGGACTTCTCCAGTCTTTTTGCACTTTTGTGAAAACGGAAGCATGTTTTTCTAGCAAGAAAAACAGCTGAGTTCGGGGCTGGAACCGAAGCGAGTGGCGACGAGCTTCGGATTGTGGCCCACATAAAATTGCGTGCGAAGCACTCATTTTCTCATCAGTAATCCTAAATCTTCCTTTTCATATATAATCCCTCTATGACCTTCCAAGACAAAGTCTACGCCGTGGTGAGAAAAATACCGAAAGGGCAGGTTCTAACTTACAAACAAGTGGCCGAGAAAGCAGGTCACGCCGGTGCCTACCGCGCTGTGGGCAATATTTTAAATAGAAACTACGATCCGCAGATTCCTTGCCACCGAGTGGTGAGAAGCGACGGTCGGACCGGTGGCTACAACAGGGGAGAGAAACAGAAAATAAAAATTTTGAGAACCGAAGGTTATATAAAATAACGAAAGGGCGGCCACGGTGGCCGCCCTTCAGGAGACAACGATTTATTTGTCTCCATCTCCTGCCGCCCGAAGGGCGGCTTCCTGTCGTCGCCGGACTTCTTCCGGCAACTCCTCGAAGCTGGGAGTCCGCTTCACCTGCGACTTCGTCACAGGCTTTCTCCGAGAGACAACGCGGCGATAGAGGATCGTCCCTCCACGGCCGTAGTACTTACGCCATTCTGTCATAAGTGTACCCTCCTAGCTTATTGTATCACAAACCCAACTGGGTGTCAATCACTTCCTTGACCATGCCCCCATCAGCCTTACCCTTCAAATCTCGCATAACAGAGCCAGTAAACTGACCGGCCTTGGACTTATCCACAGGTTCCTTGGAAATTTTATCTTTCACGAAGGCTTCGATCTCTTCTCGAGACATCTGCGCTGGGAGGTAGGCTTGGAGAATAGCCAGCTCTTCTTTCTCTGGATCGGCGAGGTCTGGGCGTCCACCTTTCTCGAACTGTTCGATGGAATCTTTCCTCTGCTTCACCGCTCGGGAGATCACCGATAACACTTCTTCGTCAGAAAGCACTTCGTCAGGCTTCCTCGACTTGGCAACCAGTTCGTTGGTAAAAGAGGACAGGAGCGATCGGATAACGGAGAGGCGGAGAGCTTCTCTAGCTTTCATCGCTTCGATCATCTGGGACTTAATATCTGTATGTAGTGACATGATATAATCCTAGCATGACTTGGCTCATCCTGGCTCTAGTGGCTATCAATACCGGGCTTATCTTCTACATCTTGCGCAAAAAGCCGGAGGAGAAGAAAGACGATGGAGCGGGCCTCTTCCTCATCCAGAAACAGATGGAGAGCCTGAACCAGAACGTTCATGCGAATATTAAAGAGATTATCGAGAAAGTCACCCGCGTAGATGAGACAGGCCGACAGATGGCCGGCTTCGCCGATCAGCTCCAGAGTCTGCAGGACATATTGAAGAACCCGAAACAGCGCGGAGTTCTCGGTGAGTACTATCTGGAAACTTTGTTGAAAAATGTTCTCCCTCCCGGCTCTTACCAGATGCAGTACCCCTTCCCAGACGGGACGATCGTCGACGCGGCTGTGTTTGTGAAGGATAAGATCATCCCCATTGACTCCAAGTTCTCCCTCGAGAACTACAACCGCCTGGTGGAAGAGAAAGATCCTCTAGAAAAAGAGCGCCTGGAGAAAAGTTTCGTGAACGATCTCAAGATGCGTATCACTGAGACCAGTCAATACATCCAGCCAGGGCAGGGGACTATGGACTTCGCCTTCATGTTCATCCCGCACGAGGCTATCTACTACGACCTGATTATAAATAAGATTGGCGCGCTGAAAGAAGACTCGGAAACTCTCATCCAGAGAGCAGCCAGCAAGTACCATGTGCTTATAGTTTCTCCCACATCTTTCCTCGCTTACCTTCAGACCGTGCTCCAGGGGTTGAACGCCCTCCACATCGAGGAGAAAGCTCAAGATATCGTCAAACGCGTCGAGGAACTCGGCCGACATCTCAAGACTTATGAGGAATACTACTCCAAGCTCGGTAACACCCTGGCCACCACGGTGAACCACTACAACGCTGGCTACAAGGAACTCGGTAAGGTGGATAAGGACGTCATGAGGATCACTGGGACCAAAATTGGACTAGAAACCTTGACTCTTG
>CAYOPK010000016.1:0-8467 GCA_964405855.1 uncultured Candidatus Saccharibacteria bacterium | reverse complement strand
CCAATTTTAAAACGAAGATGGAAGCAGGAGTGCAGATAGATGCTGACAAGACTCGGCCGTGTCAGGTCGAAGTGTTGGGTGAAAAGAAGTTCCGCGTAACTTTAACAGAAGGGAAGAAGCATCAGATTCGCCGTATGTGCACAGCCCTTTTCCAAGAAGTGGATACTCTGAAGAGAGTGCGAGTTATGAATGTGAAGCTCGACAAACTCTCCGAAGGTGCCTACAGACCTATAGAAGGGGAGGAACTGAAGGAGTTTCTTTCCAGTCTGGGTGGGTTATAATAAGTTTTATATGAAAGACAGAAATATTTACATTGGCGGCGCTATCATCATCGCCTTGATTATCGGCATCTGGGCTTGGAATCGCGGGGAGGTACCTCAGGCACAGGAGCCAGCAGAGCAGCAGGTGACCATGTTCGAGAACGTGAATAGGGAGAAGCTTGGGGTCATCTTCAACGAGGAGGAAAAGACTGTTTTAATCGACGGTACTGTTCTCACTCAAGTTGAGTCAGCTTCTGGTGCTCGTTACGTTAACGCTGAGGAGGGGCTCGAGTTCTGGAACAAGGGGGTCGAAGTCACTTTCTCCAAAGGTGAGACCGTCCTCTTCCAGGGCCGAACCGTTAGCGACACTCAGGTTGATGACCTCCTCTACGTCTTCGCCGGCCCCACTTGGGTCTGGCAGTCGGCTCGCATGAGCGACGGTACAGTAACTGCTCCAAGACAGCCTGGGAAGTACACCATCACTTTCGACAGTGCCGAAGGCCGACTCATCGGCGTGACAGATTGTAATGGCTTCGGCGGGGCTTATACCTCGGGAGCTGGCAACACTCTCTCCTTTGGACCCTTCATGTCTACCCTTATGTACTGTGAGGGTTCTCAGGAAGCGGAATTCTCCAACCTCGTCACGAGTTCTTACCGCTATATTTTCTCTGAGTCAGGAGATCTGGTACTCATCCTCGAGGATGAAGCTGGGGCAATTATCTTTACTCGTCAATAATTAAAACTCTATGGAAGTAAAACGACTTTACCGTAGTTCTGATAATAAGATTTTCGCTGGTATCTGTGGAGGTGTCGGGGACTACTTCTCTGTTGATCCGGCACTTGTGCGTCTTCTTTGGCTCCTTGTAACTATTTTTAGTGGCGTGCTACCTGGAGTTGTCGCTTACATCTTCGCCCTCGTTGTTGTGCCGAAGAAGCCCTAATGGACCTTTTCACCGAGATATCACTCTTGATCGTCTTCGCCACCTTCATCTCACTGATTGTGAGGTTCTTTAAGCAACCTCTGATCGTCGGCTACATTCTAACTGGTGTCCTGGTCGGTCCCTATGTTTTAAACGTCCTCCAAGCCCGTGACGAGATGGAACTCTTTTCGAAGATTGGTATCGCTGTCCTTCTCTTCATTGTCGGTCTGACGCTTAACCCAGAAGTGATGCGAGAGGTAGGCAAGGCTTCGGTGATCACAGGCTTGGGGCAGATCGTTTTCACCTCGGTGATCGGCTTTTTTATCGTACGGTCTCTGGGGTTTGATATGCTCTCGGCCGGTTATGTGGCGGTGGCACTGACTTTCTCTAGTACCATCATCATCTTGAAACTACTTTCGGATCGGGGTGATATGGGTAAGCTCTATGGCAAGATTTCTATAGGATTTCTGCTGGTCCAAGACGTGGTGGCCACACTCCTGCTTCTCCTAGTTACGGTAGGTGGTGCAGCGGCCCTGGCTGGGGTCTCAGAAACTCTTGTTGGTCAGACGCTCGTTCTCTTCGGTAAAGGCGCCCTACTCGCTCTCGGACTCTATGCTGTGAGCAAGTACCTTCTACCAAGCCTGACCCGCTTTGTCGCCGGTTCTCAAGAAGTGCTCTTCATCTTCTCTCTGGCCTGGGGGTTGGGACTCTCGGCTCTTTTCCACTATCTAGGTTTCTCTATCGAGATCGGCGCTCTGATTGCCGGCGTCACTCTGGCTGTCTCACCTTTCTCCTATGAGATTGCTTCTAGAATGAAGCCTCTCCGAGATTTCTTCATCATGCTTTTCTTTATCCTGCTTGGTTCCCAATTAATCTTCGATCAGTTTGCGAGTCTAGCGGTTTCAGCTGCGGTACTCAGTCTCTTCGTCTTGGTCGGCAATCCTATCATTGTTATCATCCTCATGAACCTCATGGGTTACCGCACTCGCACCGCCTTCATGTCAGGGCTCACAGTGGCTCAGATCAGTGAGTTCTCGCTCATCCTGGTGGCGCTGGCTTACGCCTTCGGCCACGTGTCTCTGGAAGTAGTTTCTCTGGTCACTTTGGTTGGGGTAGTCACTATCACGGGTTCGACTTATCTCATTCAGCATGCCGAGAGAGTTTATGCTTTCCTCGCGCCGGCACTCAAACTCATCGCCTGGCGCAAGTCTCATATTAAAGAGGGCGCGACCACTGGACGATACGATGTGATTATCTTCGGCTATGATCGGGTGGGGCACCACTTCGTCGAGACAACAAAGAAGTTAACCCAAAACTACTTAGTGGTGGACTACAATCCAGCGGCTATTGAACAGGCACAGAGTCTGGGAGTAACTTCTTGTTATGGTGATGCTGAGGACGTGGAATTTTTGGAAGAGATTAATCTCTCGGAGGCCAAGTTGGTGATCTCGACCGTCCCAGATTTAGAAGCCAATATGATTTTACTTAAACACTACCGTTTGAGTAATTCCAAAGGTCTTTTTATCACTCTTTCTCACAATATTACTGATACTAAGAGTCTTTATGAAAGCGGCGCTTCCTACGTGGTCATGCCGCACTACCTAGGCGCCTTCCATGCGGCTGAACTGATCGAGAAGCACCAATTTAGTCAGGAAGCCTTCGCTCAAGTGCGGGAAGAGCATTTACAAAGTTTCGCTCTCCGTTCCTAGCCTCATATGAATCTGAAACGCACTACCAAACTAGAGTTCCCGGCCTCTGGTCTTTCCAAGCAAGAGTGGCGTGAGCTTAAACGTCTCAATACTCCTGCGAAGATTCAGAGCTTTCTCAATTCTCTACCGTTCAACTTCGAGAAGAAGGGACAGACGCACCGCTCAGTCTCTGAGACGCTCCGTGCTGGAGAAGCTCACTGCTTGGAGGGAGCTTTTCTGGCCGCGGCCTGTCTGTGGATGCAGGGCGAGCAACCGCTCCTTCTTGACCTCAAGGTCGCTCGCCCAGATCTTGACCATGTGGTAACAGTTTTCTCTAGAGTAGATACCTCGGGGCGTAAGCTCTACGGCGCCATCTCGAAGACGAACCACGCTGTCCTGCGCTACCGAGAACCGGTTTACCGCTCGGTGCGTGAGCTCGCCATGTCTTATTTCCACGAGTATTTTCTCCAGGATGGTCGCAAGACTCTAAGGAGTTTCTCTAAATCTTTTGACCTCCGTCCTTACGCTCCAGACTGGCTCACAAGCACAGATAACCTGGCCTGGCTGGCTCACGAGCTAGATATCTCACCTCATAACGAAATAATTTCGACAGCAGAAGCCAGAAGTCTGCGCCCAGCTGACAAGATCGAGATTCAAGCGGCTGGTCTCGAGGAATACCGTTAACTTATAAAGTATCTTTTATATACAAACTTTCTCTCAAGCCGAGGAAGACAATGATAGCCAAGGCGAAGAAGATGGCTGGGTAGGAGACTAGGTGGATCACGAGCGCCCCCACGCCTGCACCGATAATAAGCCCTGTAGGACGCATGAGACGGAAGATGCTGAGGAAGTCGGTATTTGTAGCGTCTATCTTCTTGAAGAAGTAGGTCTCGGTCATAATCTCGACCAAGCTAGCCCCCACTCGAGAAAGGAAGAGAATCATGAGCCAAGAGAGAAATACCGAACCAAGGAAAGGCATAACGAGGAGTGTCACACCGGTAATAAAAAGACCGATGGCAAGCATCTCCTTCTCCCCCCAGAAACGATCCGCCATCTCACCCGCCGGCCACTCTAGGAAGATGAAAGGTAGAAGGGCGATAGAGAAGATGAAGCCGAGTTCCTGCCAGTTGAAGCCGAGCTCCCCATGGAGGTAGAGCGGGGTGTAGATAATCATGATGCCGTAGAAAATCTCGAGGGTGAGACGCGAGAGGCTGATAGCGCGAATGCTGCGGTTTCCCCACCACTTGCGGAAAGGTAGTTCGAGCTTCTCGGTCACCACCACCTCAGCTTTCCGCTGCCCGAAACGTTGGATGGCGAAGATAAGTGGAATAATGAACATAGTCAGACTCATCCAATAGACTGGTCGTAGACTAATACCATCTGAGACCAGAGTGACCAAGAAGGCTCCAGAAGCCACACCAACGTTGATGAAGGTGTAGTGGATGCCACGGAGCTCACCTGTGTACTGGTCTGGCGTGTTCTCTTCGAGGAAGATGTCGATACACCAGTAGACCAGGAAAAGGAAACCTTGATAGGCAATAAAGGCTGCACCAATGATCCAGGGAACACTAGAGAAAGAGAGCCCGCCGATACCCAAGATGCAGATAAGTAGAAAGGTGAGGAAAAGGCGCTCTTTGCCAAAATGTTTCAAGAGCTTCGGCGTGATAAGGAAGAAGCCTATGTTGAGTGCGTAGCTCGAGAGAAAGAGGGCTGTCACTCCACCAGAGGTGAAGAACTCACCGAGGAAGGTGGAGTTGATATAAATCACTGCCCCGTAGTTCAGTGACAAGAGAAGTGTGATGAAAAAGATCGGAAGCAACCGCAGCATATAAAATAAGTATACCTCAGGAAATATCTCTGCCCCAAATGTAAAGCGCCCTCCTTGCGGACAGCGCTTTACCCCTTAACTATACTCCCGAACCAGTTCTATTGTCAAACTGAGTTATCCACAGGGTTTAGACCCCTAGAATAACTGGGATAACTATAGGTTTTTTGGCTGTTTTGTTGAAGAGGAAACGAGTGACTTCTTCTGTGACAGTATTCTTCGCATAATCGAAGTTGATTGGGTTCGAACCGACAGTGGCCTTCTCGATCGATTGCTTGATCACCTGACGAGCTTCAGAAAGTAGTTCCTGAGACTCACGCAAGTAGACGAAGCCACGAGCGATGATGTCCGGACTCTTCTTCAGATGGCCACTTCTAGAATTGACCAGGGCGATGATGACGAAGATGCCGTCAGCGGCGAGCATCTTTCTGTCTCGGATAACCACTTCTGGGATGTCGCCGATAGAGAAGCCTTCCACCACCATGTCGTCAGAAGGGGCTTTCTCCTTCAACTTCATAATTGTATTTCCACCATCACGGATCTCAATGATGGCACCGTTTTCCGGCACAATAATGTTCTCACGTGGGCAACCGAGATTGGCAGCCATTTCGGCGTGCATCTTGAGACGGAAGTGGGAGCCGTGTACCGGCATGAAGTAGCGATAGTCAATCTGCTTGTGGATCCATTCGAGCTCACCACGCTTACCGTGTCCAGAGGTGTGCACGTCTGAGTCGAGATAGGTGATGATCTTCGCATCGTGACGGAAGAGATTGTCCTTCAACTTCTCAACAGCACGGTCGTTGCCGGGAATGACTGAGGAAGAGAGGATAACGGTGTCTGAACGCTGGAGACGGACCTGCTTGTGGGTCTTGTTCGATATGCGCATAAGAGCGGCAAACTCTTCTCCTTGGGCACCGGTGGCGATCATGATGACCTTGTTTGGGGGATATTTCTCAATATCTTCGATAGGGACGATGTCGGAAGTGTCAACGAGGTTCAGGTGCTTAATAATGTCGACGTTAGTCTTCATGCTTCTGCCCTCGATCACTATTTTTTTGTCGTAGCGTTTGGCACTTTTGAAAAACTCGATAATGCGCTCGACCTGAGAAGCGAAGGTGGCGATGATGACGCGGCCCGGAGCATCTTTGATGATGGTGTCGATGTTCTTGAGAATGGAGGCTTCAGAAGGAGAGAAGCCAGGCTTGTCGATACCAGTCGAGTCCATGGTGAAGAGGAGAACTTTGCGATCCTTAAACATTTTGTACTGCTCAACCTCTTTTTCTGCAGGCACGCCCTGTTCGTTCTCCACACGAACGTCTCCAGTGTTCACAATATCTCCTAAAGGAGTTTCGATAATGATACCAGTCGAGTCTGGGATGGCGTGAGTCAGGCCGAAGAAACGGACCTTGAGGTTCGGAGTGATCGGGATGGACTTGTCGTCCCCATCGACGATACGGATGTTAAGTGGTGGCAGGTGAGAAAATTCTTCCTGGCGCTTCTTGATAAGCAGAGCACCAAACTCACGAGTGTAGATAGGAGGGTTCCCTAGGCGATCGATGAGGTAGGGGATGCCACCAATGTGATCCAAGTGGCCGTGAGTGATGACGAGGGCGCGGACGCGGTCCTTTCTTTCCTCGAGGTACTTGGTGTTCGGCAAGATATAGTCGATACCAGGAGTGTCGTCGTCGGTGAACTGGATACCAGCGTCTACGACGATAATGTCGTTGCCATACTCAATGGCGGTCATGTTCTTGCCGATTTCCTCCACACCACCTAGAGGGATGATGCGCAGAGCGTCACCGATAGGCGGGATGACATCGTGAGGCTTCTTGGCTTGGATGGGATTCTGGTTTCGGCGACGCAGGTTCTTGTGCTTCATGCCGCTGGCAAATTTCGTCGGAGAATTCATAGATTAAGGGAGGTTAGTTAATTGTTAAGAAATATTTTCCAAACTCTGTCGGTTTCGATGTACCAATCACGGATACCAGAGAAGCGATCCTGCGAAGAAAGCAGAGCCCCCATAGATACTGATTGAACTTTTTTCGGAGCCACGTAGAGGAAGCTCGGAGTGTAGAGGAAAACGGCCGGGACATCACTGTTGATCTCCTCTGCCAGGGCTTTATAGCTCTGTTCCACAACTTGAGGATCACCCGTACCACGTATCTCATCCATGAGCTTGTCTGCGCGAGAATTGGCGTAGAGCGCGATGTTTAATCCTGGATCTATTCTCTGAGAAGAATGCCAGAACGGATATAGATCCGCATCGCGACCAACCATTTCTCCAAAGAGAAGCGCATCGAAATTTCTCGGACGGATAACGCTCTGATTCAACTCTCCAGTTTCGAAAACTAGGAGTTCGATCTGGGCACCAAGCTGTTGCCAGTTAGTGGTGAGTGTTTCAGCCACGGCCCGGAGCTCGGGAGCGTCACCAGTAGAGATGGAAAACGACAAAGATATTGTAGCGCTTCCTGATTTTTTTTCAAGTATTCCTGTCTCTGAGTTCGGCTTCCAACCAGCGGCATCGAGTAGGGCTTTAGCCTCGGTGAACCTTTCGGCCTCACTTGAGCCCGGATTGGCGCCAGTCCAAGGGTAGAGACCGGCTGGTAGAGGCCCGTTTATGGCACTCGCGTAGCCACCGAAAACGGTCTCCACAATTTCTTCTCTTGGCGCGGTCAGCGAAAGAGCGCGGCGCACAGATTTATCTAGTAGGGCTGGAGATCTAGACTGGTTGAAAAAGACGGCGAAGATGCGGGGCAGAGGAGAGTGGAGGACTTGAGCTTTCTCGGTGTCGATCTCACTTAGTTTCTGAGGAGAAAGTCCGGCCAAACTCTCTATCTCACCTCGAGAATAAGCTTCGATCACCGCTTCTTCTGACGGGTAGAAAAGGAAGTTCAGATTTTTGATATAAGGTCGGGTTTCAGCTTCTCCAAAAGGATTCAGGCGATAAAAGTTTGGAATACCTCCCTCGTTTCTCTCGACACGATTGATCTCGTATGGCCCGGAGCCGATCGGGATGGTGTTGAACTGGCTGAAAGAGAATTCGTCTGCGGTCACATTTTTCCAAATATGTTTTGGCAAGATACCGAGAGAAAGGTTGTAGATGAAGGGGGCATAAGGCTTCTTTAGCACAAAGGAAATTTGGCGTTCGTCGACCACTTTAACCTCCACACCTTCCCAGTTGCCTCGACGAGGACTCTTGATGAGTGGATCAGTGATTTTCTGAATAGTGAAAAGAATATCCTCAGAGGTGACTGGGGTGCCGTCGTGAAAACGAGCTTCTGGGCTCACAGTGGCGGTATAAACCAGGCGGTCTTCGGAGATGGTGATCTGACTAGCCACGTCATTTTCCACCACTCCAGTTGGGGTGACGTGGATAAGTCCAGAGTAGATCAGAGCAGAAAGATTCCTGTCTGCTTCAGAAAGAGCGAGGACAGGGTTCAAAAAACGAGGATTACCCACAATGCCTTCGGTGAGGCTCCCGCCGGTTGAAGGAACACTAACAAGATAAGCGTTAGAAGTTTGCCAAAGAAGAGAGAGGCTCGTCAGTGTGAAAAGGGCGGCGAAAAAATAAAAAACAGCCCTCTCAGCTAGCGTGAAGGACTGAACTGTCCTCTGAATAGGACGTTCCTTCGGAAGATTGAAACGTTTGCGATAGAGCGCTTTAAGTTCTGGGTAGCTGATCATAAAAGATCGACGAGCCGAAAGTAATTTAGAAGAGCGGAATCAAAGCTGTAACAGCGAAGAGTACGGAAATTATGATGGTGGCGTGGAAAA
>CAYOPK010000015.1:8741-9228 GCA_964405855.1 uncultured Candidatus Saccharibacteria bacterium | reverse complement strand
AGACGAGACCCGCGATCAAAATGGCCAGCAGGAGATGCGAGAGAAGAATTAACAGAGAGAAATTTTCTGCAATCAGATTAGACATTGTCTTCTGCTGGCAGAGGGCAACCAGAAAGCTCACTGAGGGTCTCTAGACTCTGGGTACCGGTCACGCGAGTACTGGTAGAAAATTCCCAAGTTGGATAACCTTCAATCTTTGCCTCCTGACAGATTGGCAACTGCCCCTGACCGTCTGGAGTGGAGCACTCTATTCTTGGCACAAGTCGGGCTGAGCGGCCGAACATGGCTTCCTGAGTTTTACAATTAGGACACCAGAAGGCGCCATAATACTTCGTACCACTATCCGTCAAACACTGGGCGAAGGTGTCGAGCTGCCCAGGCTTCCCAGGAGTCTTGATGAGCCAGACCACTCCACCGATTACAGCTAAGGCTACTAGGGCCCAAATAATTTTATTTTTCATATGTTAGTTATTATAGAATAGAAAAT
>CAYOPK010000015.1:2095-8731 GCA_964405855.1 uncultured Candidatus Saccharibacteria bacterium | reverse complement strand
AGCTGGGACAGGCTCTCGAGACCAGCCTCTACAATGAGGAAGGTTAACATCATCCTCACAGTGAAGCCCACCACTGTCAGAAAGAAGTACGGCCAGAACCTCATTCGCATCACTCCGACAGCTAGAGTCACTGGGAAAGACGGGAGGATAGGAATGCAACGCAGTAAAAGGAAGATGGCCTCGTCATACCACTTACCCTGAAAGCGCGTACTCGCCTTCTCGACATCTTCCCAAGAGAATCGGAGGAACTTCTGATACTTATCGATGAGAGGTTTGCCCCCAAAGTAGGCCAACATGAAGAATGGCAAGGTGCCGATGGCTCCTCCGATAGCAATAGGTAGAGCAACGAAGACAAGAAGCTTCAGGAACAAAGAGAGCGTGAAGGCGTCTTGGAGAAAAAGTAACTGCCCCGCCACTGCTAGCGCATATGGAAAGAGAGCCAGAAGCTCGTTTAAAAAAGCTATGAAGAAAAGTGGCAGCACGAAAGAGAGACCTGGATCCAGAACCACCTGCTGTGCTGTCTCGGCTAGTTCAAAATACTGCTCGAATTCCATGATTAATAAATAGGGTTACTTAGACTTCATCTTCTCCACGTGCTCTGGAGTGTTGAGGAGCCCGCACTTCTTGTACTTCTTACCACTACCACAAGGGCAGAGATCGTTTCTACCTACACCCGGCAAAACGTCGCTCGAAGCAGCAGAAAGAATGATGGGGCCCTCTTCTGGTGCGCGTCTCATCGCCTGAAGAGAGGCGAGGTCGAGGTTCACCACAAACTCACCAATCTGCCGAGCAATAGAGGCTTCCATTTCACGGAAGAGACGTAGGCCTTCTTTCTTGTACTCCACCAGTGGATCGCGCTGACCGTAGGCACGCAGGTTCACACTGGAGCGAAGATGTTCCATCATCTCGAGATGGTCGACCCAGAAAAGATCGATGGTGCGTAGAACCAAGTGGCGCAGAGCCCCCCAGGCTTCTGGCGCCTCGACATCGAGACGGGCGAGTTTGGCTTCGAATTTCTCTGCCACCTCAGGTTCTAGCATGAGGGCTGTCTCAGAGAAATACGCTCGCAAGTCCTCTAATGGACCGAGAAGGGCGCTGTTTCTCCTACCGTAAAGAATCCCGCGCTGAAAGTTGAGCACATCGTCGAACTCGAGGACGTGCTTCCTGGCATCGAAGTTGAAGCCCTCGATCTTCTCCTGAGCCTTCTCGAGCGAGTTGGTGATAAGTTTGTTCTCTATAGGCTCATCCTCAGGTATGTTGAAACGGCCCATCATGTTTTTGATCGCATCGACAGCGAAAATGCGCATCAGCGAATCCTCGAGTGAGACGAAGAACTGTGTGGCGCCTGGATCCCCCTGACGACCAGCGCGGCCGCGCAACTGGTTGTCGATACGACGCGCGTCATGGCGTTCGGTGCCGAGAACAAAGAGACCGCCAAGTGACTTCACTTTCTCATAATCCTCTGGACTACCTGGGTTACCACCGAGTTTGATGTCGACACCACGGCCGGCCATGTTCGTCGCGATAGTGACGGCAGAGAGCTTCCCCGCCTGAGCGATGATTTCTCCCTCGCGTTCATGGTTCTTCGCATTCAAAAGTTCATGCTTCACACCAGCGGACTTGAGATACTCGGAGAGAAGCTCGTTGTGTTCGATAGAGACGGTACCGATTAGAACGGGTTGACCCTTCTCGGAAAGTTCTTTGACCTTCTTGACCACGGCCTTCATCTTCCCTACTTCGCTCTGGAAGATTAGGTCCCCGTGGTCCTGTCGAGCGACTGGTCGGTGAGTTGGGATGATGTAAGTATCGAGGCCGTAAACTTTGTACAACTCCTCTTTCGAAGTCATGGCGGTACCGGTCATGCCTGAAAGCGAGCTGTACATGCGGAAATAGTTCTGGAAAGTAACAGAGGCGAAAGTGCGACTCTCTTCTTTGATCTTGACTCCTTCCTTCGCCTCGATGGCCTGATGCAGGCCCTCGGACCAGCGACGGCCTGGCTGGAGACGCCCGGTGAAAGCGTCGACGATGATCACCTCGCCATCTTCACCAGCACTTTTCACCACGTATTCTTTGTCTTTGTGATAAAGAGCTTTGGCCTTCACGGCTGTCTCGAGGTGGTGGACATACTTCACTCCCCCTTCGGTATAAATATTTTCGATGCCCAGAAGCTTCTCGGCCTTCTCGATCCCAGCTTCGGTGAGAGAGATAGCGCGCAACTTCTCATCCACGGTGAAGTCGCTGTCGCGCTCGAGAGAAATAGCGATTTGAGCGAAGCGAGTATAGAGCTCACCGGCGTTCCCAACATTACCAGAGATGATCAGTGGTGTGCGGGCCTCGTCGATGAGGATGGAGTCGATCTCGTCGACGATAGCATAGTGGAAACCGCGCTGGGAAAGATCCTGAGGCTGGTAAACCAGGTTGTCACGCAAATAGTCGAAACCGAACTCGTTGTTCGTACCATAAGTAATGTCGGCCTGATAAGCTTCCTGCTTCGTCGCTGGGCGAAGAAATTCGTGGACGACACGAAAAGAGCCTGTTTCGTCGCGCTCGGCGTCATCCCCTGCTTCCACCGAACGGTGCTTCTCGTCATAAAGGAAAGCTTGGTTGCTGTTTAACACTCCGACAGTCAGTCCGAGAGCTGAGTAGATCTGACCCATCCAGACAGCGTCACGACGAGTAAGGTAGTCGTTCACTGTCACCAGGTGCATACCTTTACCATCAAGAGCATTGAGGTAAGCAGGCAGAGTGGCGACGAGAGTCTTACCTTCTCCAGTCTTCATCTCGGCGATACCTCCATGGAACATGGCGAGGCCTCCCAGCATCTGCACGTCAAAGTGGCGCAGGCCGAGGGTGCGCTTGCTGGCTTCTCGCACGAGAGCGAAGGCTTCTGGTAGAAGATCGGCAAGAGTGGCACCGGCACTCAAGCGGGACTTGAACTCGGCGGTCTTCTCCTTCAACTCTGGAGCAGAAAGTTTCTCGAACTCAGGTTCGAAGGAGTTAATACGCCCCACAACCGCTTGCCAGGAGGCCAGCTTCTTCTCTTCTGGAGAACGGAAAAATTGATTGAAAAAACCCATAATAGTGGCTATTTTAGCATACTTCGACTCACTTGTGCTCACTGCACCCTTAACCTAACTGAGCGAGGGCTCCCCTCGCTCAACCTCTCGCTCAAAGACTCTCTCGCAAGTTTTATAATCAAGCTTCATAGCTCTTATGTGCTCTGGAATTGGTGAGAAATCAATTATCGAATTTTCGTTGCGAATAACTTTTTTGAAATCTAAATAACTTGAAAACTGATACTGGTTCAAAAGCTTTTCGGCCTGACCTTTATCCTTCACACCATTTTCCTTCCAGTCTTTATCTATAGTCGACAATGGGTTGAGATGAACGTAAGTAAAAATATATAAATAATAAGACTCCCCGCTAATATGCTCTGACCTAAACGGCCTAGTAAATAATGGGCCACTGCGTTCGTACTTGGTATTAAAATACATCGAATAGGCAGTTAGAAGCTTCCCCATGAATTTACTGATACCTCCTTCAGTATGTTCAAAAAGAATTAAGTGGAAATGGTTTGGCATAAGACAATAGCTCAAAATTGAAACTAGTGGTTTCCCTCTCTCCTCTTTGAAGATATCGCCCAATTTCTTACTTCGCCTCAAAAAATTCTCCATCTTAAACGGCTCATCTTGGTTCATGATATACAAAAGTGCGACGAAACGTTCATAATCCTTACGAACAAGGAAAATCTTGCGCTTCTCTACTCCTCTCGAGTAAATGTGATAGTACTCTCGCTCAGCAAAAGGAGTTTTCCTATACATGGTTAATATTATGAAGGTCGTCCGCAAAATGAGCAAGGGCTCCCCTCGCTCATTTTTGGGGAAGAAAAAACGCCCTTGCGGGGGCGTTTTTTCTGTGGAACCAGGGAGACTAAGCTCGTTTCTTTTTAGAAGCGGTCTTTTTCTTAGGAGCAGCCTTTCTCTTGGCTGTCTTCTTAGTTGTCTTCTTGGCTACCTTCTTTTTCTTTGTTGCCATTTTATTGTGTTCTTCGATTGCTCTCTGAACAAAATTATTATTAAGTCTGTCGTAAAAAATTTTATGCAAACCTTTTACGCTTAAATTAATTATCGTACTTACCTGACACACATACAATAGAGTAAGTGCTTTAAGTGGGGATAACTTTTATAAAAACGGAAATAGAAAAATAGGTGTGCGAGATAACTTTTCGAAAAATATTTTTAGAAAAACTTTTTATAATTCCCCACTTCTGATTCTTCTAATGTATTCGTCCATCTCTGGTTTGTGCACAGGAGAAATTTCTCCCACATACTGAAGCGTGTCGATGGCAGACTGATCATCACCGTTGTTGATATAAACATTGGCCAACTCGAAGTAGACCTGCTGTTTCCCCGGCATCAGTTCTCGAGCGCGTTCTAAGTAAACTAGAGCCTCTTCGAAAGCACCTGTGGAGGAGAGGAAGGAGCCGGCCATGAGCTGAACCTTGGCTGAGTTGGGATAATTCTCCGCTTCTTTCGTCGCCGAGGATTTTACGAAGGCGTAAAATTCGTTCTTTTTCTCAACCGGCAAAGAACTTCGGAAAATGTTGAGAGAATTCACTGAGGTGTGCTGAACGACTTCTGTTCGCCCGAGAGTTGAGGCGCGATAGGCTTTCTCGAAATTGGTGGTCGCCTGCTCGAACTGCTGAAGCTGAGTAGATTTGAAACCTTCGATCAGATAGACATTCGCCATCATCGGCTTCCAGTTCACCACATAAATAACTGCAACGAAAGCGACGGCGATAACTGGAGTGAGAACACGCAACCAGGTTTCGTTCACTGATTTCTCTGAGACGAGAGCGCCTTCGGCCGAGTGTGAGTGGATGTAAGCGAGAAGTGAGAAGAAAAGAATGTAACTCACCAAGTGGTCGAAGACGAAGAAGTTGTGGAAGAAGTAAGTGGCCAGGAGTGCCGTCAAAATACTTCTGTCAGCGAAAGAAAGTGAGCTACTTCTCCACCAGATGAGGTAGAGAGAAAGAACGTAGAGAGCGAGATAAGAAATGAGGCCGAGAACGCCACCGGAAACTAGCCAGTCGAGGAAGATGTTGTGGGCGCGGTCGAACCACGGCTCCAGAATGTGCATCTCGGGCACATAATACTTCTGGAAAACTTGATCGAAGTTCTCTTGCCCCCAACCAAGAAGAGGTCGGTCGGTAAACCCAGACCAGGCGATGGGCCAGACGAAGTAGCGTCCCTGAGTACGGAGTTCGTCGAGGCTCAGTGTAGAGAAACGGGAGAGCACTGGACTCTCGGAAACGACCGCCGTGTTCCTAGCCAGATAGAGGCCTCCAACAAGTACTAGAGAGCCTAGGAGGGCCCCCAGAGCGACTTTCCTCCCCCACTGACCACTAGAGCCTCTGAGGTTCAAAAGGCCTAGGATGACCACACCCCCAATGAGACCCAGGATAGCTCCTCGAGTAGCAGTGTGGTAGAGGACGAAGAGTTGGAGAAGGATGAGCGCACCGTAGAACCAACGCATATTTCTGTGACGCCATTCTCGAACTAGGAACAAGAGTGCGATGAAGATATGGAAAAGTGAGTAGACCGCGAGATAGATCGGGTTCCCGAAAGTGCCGTCGACACGAGCTCCACCCAAACTCACATTCACCCAACCCATGATCTGGAAGATGGCGACACCGGCCATGAGAGCCGAAGCGACGAGCGAAGTGTTCCACCACTTGCGCCAAAGCTCCTCACTCATGACAGAGATGAGAACCAGGAAGTACGCACCGAGGTGAAGCAGAGAAATGTAGCCCTCCATGCGCTCGAAGTTGGACCAGAAGCTATTCGAAGGATCGGCGCCGAAGAGGTTGGCGAGACCAATGATGGCGAGGAAGCCGCCCACAGCGTAGAGGACCAGAGACTTCTTCGGTCGGTACTCAGGTTCTCGCAGAGCCAGGAGAAGCCAGACCGCGAAGATGATCTCAACGATCACTCTCCAGGCGAAGACCTTCGTGGTGATGAACGGAAAGAAAAACGCCGACGCGGTGAGAAAAGGAATGAACGGAACAATGAAGAGCCCGGCGAGAATGATGTACTTGAGATTGTTTTTCATGGATCTATTTTATACTTTTTTACTAAATAACACATACGTAAACTTCCCAACCTTTTTCTCTTCACTAATAGGGTAACCACTGAACAGCTTACGAAGAGTCTCCTTGGTCTCAGTGGCTTCAATTTCTCCCATCCATACCTGAGGAGTATCAAATAGGGATGAAGATTCAAAAATACTTTCTTCTCCCCCTTCTATATCGAATTTGACACAAACAGGTTGGTACTTATCTATAAGATCATCGAGAGATAGAGAGGGTATGTTAATTTTCAATTTTCTCTCATCTGGCAATATACTTCCATTTGACTGCATATACTCGCTAACAAAAAAATCTATCTCACCACTCTTGGATGCAAGTGCTGCATTAATTTGAATGTTCGCATTTCCCACCTTATTAAGATTTTTAGATAAGATTTCAAAATTCCTTATTGAAGGTTCCACAGAAACAACTTTTGCCTTAGGTAGGGCTGTAGCGAAGAATAACGAAGCTATACCAATATGAGCACCAATATCAAGAATTACATCTCC
>CAYOPK010000015.1:0-2085 GCA_964405855.1 uncultured Candidatus Saccharibacteria bacterium | reverse complement strand
AAAGAAGTTTGTCATAAACCCTTTCTCCCAAAACCTCATAAACGATAAAATAGTCCTGTGGCCGAAGGGTAACCTCTACATTAACTCCATTTATTATGAGTCTAACCTTAGTCTGAGTATTTCTGAACGAGGTATTAAAATTCTTAACTACAAAAAAATGGAGAAGTAACAGCAATCTTGATTGTAAGTTAGCACCAACTTTCCCGATAAATACTAGATGCATATATAAAGTCCTAACTTTTTTGAAAAATCTGTCCATAAGCCGATATGCTAGCAAAAAAGCCATATTTTTACTACAATCGAGTGGTGTTAAATTCTCTCAGAAACAAGACCTACCGCCTCCTCCGCGGGAGTGAGGGCTTCTAGCCAAAGGCGGGTTTTGGCTCACACTTGGCCAAATAATATCATCTGCCTCCACCTTCTTACTCGCTATTGCCTTTGCCAACTTACTACTCCCTGAAACATACGGTATTTATAAATATGTCTTGTCGATAGCGGGAATATTGACCGTGCTGACGTTGCGTGGGATGGACTTGGATGTGTTTCAAGCAGTGGCAAGAGGATTTGAAGGAGTATTTTTCCGTGCATTAAAAACAAAAATAAAATGGGGCCTTCTTAGCGCTATCGCCAGTATAGCTGTCGCAACTTACTATTATATTAATGGAAACAACACTCTATCCTTGTCTTTTGTAATTATTGCTGGATTTTTACCCCTAGTAGACTCTTTTGAAATTTATCATGCCATTCTAAAGGGAAAGAAGCTATTCAGTCTTTCTTCTATATATGGCTCCTTAAGCCAAGTTGGAAGTGTCGTTGCTTTAATAATAACAATACTAATCACACAAAATTTATTTATCATCCTTTTAGTATATTTTGCATCATGGACACTTATTAGATCTGCATTCTTTATAATTACGATAAAAAATTATCCTCCAAATCAGAATTATGATCACGAAACTATAGGTTACGGCAAGCGAACAAGTTTTATTAACGTATTAGACTCACTTGTAAGTTCTGTGGATGGAATTCTAATATTCCACTACCTCGGTGCGGTCAATCTTGCAATATACTCTTTTGCAATAGCTCCAATTTCACAGATAAAGAGTCTTGCTGGTCAACTTTCTACTCTTGCGATGCCTAAATTGGCAACCCGATCATCAGAAGAAATTAATGGGCCTCTTAAAAAAAGGTTCTTCTCATTATTTGTCACCGGTCTTACAATATCGTTCCTATATATAATTGCTGCCCCATATATTTATCAAATATTTTTTCCACAATATCTTGACGCTATGTTTTTTTCTCAGATATTTTCAATCACAATCGCCCTAGCTTTACCGCAAACAATTTTCGGTGCTGCCATCTCATCTAAACTGACACTTATACCGCCTAAGATGCTCTACCTATGGAATCTTCCTGGAGTTATATTCCTCTTCTTTGCTCTAATATTTGTCATCAAGCTTGGTATTCTTGGTGTAGTCATAAGTAGATTAATTTCATTAATAGCCGGTTTGGTGGTGAATTTAATTGTGTGGAATAAAATAAAAAAGGTGGAAGCAATGAATCTATCATAATTACTCCCAGAGTTTTTTATTACTCGAGGGTTTTAATCCTACAAATAACTCAATCAGAAAGGCATCAATGGAACGCATGAGGGTATATTTAAAACCTAAAACTCCATCCTTATACAGTCCTCGCTTAAAATAAAGCTTATTAAATCTATAATAAAAGTACCAAATCCCCCGAATAAAATGGCCAAAAAAAGATTTGGTCTTAGGTACGCGATCAACCTGCAGTTCTAATTGCAAAAATATACGCTGCGGCCGTACTATATAGTGATTCCATCGCTGTTGATGCCAGATCACTCCAGTAAAAGCCTTTGTATCAATATCATGTGATAATTGCTCATGCACCTTTGACCGGTCGTCAGTACCATACAAAATTCCTGAGCTTCTTTGGATAATTCTCTCAGGGTAATCAATAAGATGGGGCAATAACTCATCCTTCCTCACTACACTAGCAACTATTGGACTTTCATCTTTGAGAAACTCTCTTAATTTTTGTTTAAAATTATCGCTCAAACGTTCG
>CAYOPK010000014.1:0-9447 GCA_964405855.1 uncultured Candidatus Saccharibacteria bacterium | reverse complement strand
ATGCACGAGATTATTCCAGCTGTTCTACCAAGAAGTTTAGAGGAGCTCCGCGCGGAGATGAAGAAAATTCCAGGAGAGATCACTTTCATCCACTTCGACGTGCTTGAGGAAGATATTTGGGACGCGGAAGCAGTGCGGATGGACTTCGAGGTGCACCTTATGGTGGCCGAACCAGAAACTATTATGGATCGCTGGATTGAACGTGGGGCCAAACGCCTCTCTGTGCACACTGCTGGCAACTCTCTGGCCAAGTTTCGTGAGAAAGCGGAGATTGGTCTCGCGGTGGAGATAGACAAACCGCTCGAGGAGGTTCTGCCTTTCCTCGACTTCGTCGACTTCGTTCACCTTATGTCTATAGATGAGATCGGTGCCCAGGGCCACGAGCTGGATGAGAAGATCTTCGACCGATTGAAGACCGTCCAAGCAGAGTATCCCAACCTGCCGATCAGTGTCGACGGGGGAGTGAATTTGAAAAATTATGAAAAACTGATCGAGCTCGGCGCTGATCGACTCATCGTCGGCTCCGGCTTCACAGAATTATGGAACTCACTTCAGAAAAATTAATCTCTCTGGCTGAGAAGGCCAATACTATCCGCCTCTCGATCATCGAGATGCTGGTTAAAGCCGGTTCGGGCCACACTGCCGGACCTCTTGGGATGGCAGACATCTTCGCCGTCCTCTATTTCCATACCCTGCGGCATAACTCGAAGAAACCCGAGTGGCCAGAGCGCGACCGCGTCGTCTTAAGCAACGGCCACATCTGTCCCGTCCTCTACGCCACCCTCGCCCACGCTGGTTATATGCCGGTCGAGGAACTTCTCACCCTGCGCCAATTCGGCTCTCGTCTCCAGGGACACCCGCACCGTGATTTCTTACCATTCCTTGAGACTAGCTCTGGGCCACTGGCTTCTGGACTCTCACAAGCTGTCGGTATGGCTATCGCCGACAAGATCGATCACGGGCTCACTTCAGAGAGAAGAATCTACTGCCTCCTCTCTGACGGTGAGCTCGAGTCGGGCCAGATCTGGGAAGCGGCCATGCTCGCTGGCAAGGAGAAGCTCCACAACCTCGTGGCTGTTGTCGACAGGAACAACATTCAGATCGATGGCTATACCGAACAGGTTATGCCACTGGAATCTCTCTCGGATAAATGGCGCGCCTGGAACTGGAATGTGATCGAGATCGACGGGCACAACTTGGAAGAGATTGTAGACGCTTTCGACAAGGCCAAAGCCCTCTTCGGTAAACCCACCGTCATTATCGCCCACACCATCCCCGGCAAGGGAGTGGCTGAGTTCGAGAGAGATTATCGTTGGCACGGCTACGATCCTACTCCTGATACCAAGGATGAGTACCAGAGAGCTATCAAGGAACTGAGAACTCTGGGAGGCAAGATTAGGAGTGAACACGAGTAAACCAACAATGCTTAATCCAAAGCTCAAATTAAATACGAAAATGTTCGATGCAGATGTCGAACAGGTACCAAACAGGAAAGGTTTCGGCCAGGGCTTACTTCAAGCTGGAGGGGAGAATAGGCAAGTGGTCGGTCTCTGCGCTGACCTCACAGAATCAACCCAGATGCATCTTTTCCGCGACAAGTTTCCCCAGCGCTTTGTCCAGATCGGTGTGGCGGAACAGAACTTAGCCTCAGTCGCTTCCGGCCTCTCGGCCATGGGGAAAATTCCTTTCATCTCTTCCTACGCCATGTTCAGTCCCGGCAGAAACTGGGAGCAGATCCGCACTACTATCTGCTACAACAACCGACCTGTAGTGATCGTCGGCTCTCACTCCGGTATCTCTGTGGGCCCAGACGGTGGCACACACCAAGCTATCGAGGACATAGCCATCACACGCGTCATCCCTAGGATGGTGGTCATCTCTCCCTGTGATGCTCTAGAAGCCAAGCGGGCCACTCTCGCCGCCGTGGAAGCTGGCGCACCAGTCTATCTGCGCCTGGCTCGAGAGAAAACACCCATCATCACCACAGAGAAAACTCCTTTCAAACTTGGTCGAGCCGAAATTTATTGGGAAAGCCTGGTTCCACGGGCCGGCATCATCGCGACTGGAGCCTTATTGCACAAAGCTCTCGTGGTGGCGAAAGAGTTAGAGGAACAGGGGATCGAAGTCGATGTTATGAACCTCTCGACTATCAAACCACTAGACACAAAAGCGGTCATCGAGCTCGCCAAACGAACTGAACGCATTGTTACGGTGGAAGAACACCAGATCCACGGAGGCATGGGTTCAGCTGTCGCCGAATGTCTGGCGCAGAGTTTCCCTGTACCCATAGAGTTTGTTGGTGTTGATGATGAGTTCGGTCAGTCAGGCAAGCCAGAAGAACTTATCGAGCATTATGGTATGGGTATCATCGGCATCACCGAAGCAGTCAAAAGAGTTTTGAAAAGATAGCAACAAGAAAGAAAATTAGACAAAAGAAAAGGCTCGCACGTGTGAGCCTTTGAAAGTACGGTTGGATAAGTCCTTCCTCTTATCAGCTGTCGTCCGACGGACGCCGCCGATAGCCTTATTTCAGACCTCCATTGCGTTCTGCAGCGTGCCTTCGCGCGCGACCAATCGGCCGGCATAGCGACGCATGAACGAATAGAGAGCAGTCTCCAGTAGTACCAGCAAAATTGCGGTGGGCGCTTAAACCCGGTGCAACACGTCGCCAGAGCACTAAGCTAGAGTACCTATCCTTCCACTTTTAATCTTAGCATACTATACAAATTCTGTCAAGCAGAATAAATTGTTTGAAAATTAAAGGCTTTATACAGCCGTCCTTTCGGACAAGGTTGAACCTTGTCCAAGTGTTTTAAAACCCCTCAGGTGCCTTTTTTAAATATTCTTCAATCTCTTCTCTAGACAAGAGGCCTTTCTGGGCACCGACATGCTGCACCACTGACATAGAGTTCACCGCACCCCACTTTAAAGCGGTAGGAAGGTCCAGACCAAGAGCGAGTGCCACGACAGTGGTCGAAGAGAAGGCATCGCCTGCACCAGTTCTCTCGAGTGGGGGCTTCGGATCCGGATAGGGGAGCTGATGATAAATCTTCTCGCCGTCGTAAGCATAGGCACCGCGCGGGCCATCGGTGATAACCACAATCTTCGGGCCCAGATCTCTCATCCGCTTCAGAAGTTCCTTGATACCCAGAGTCTCAACCCCCAAGATGGCTCCAGCCTCTTCAACGTTAGAAAAATATATATCTGCCTTCTCATATACAGAAGAGAGTTTCTGACCCAGAGGAATTTCCTTGCTCCCTGGCTGAAAAGCTAATTTTACTTCAGGGTTTTTCTCAAGGTGCGAAACTATCTCGTGGTAGGGTTCGAGAGATTTTGAGCCAATTGAGCTTACGTATAACCATTTAGGCCTTCCTAACTCAGGTAGTTTATAGGTGAAATCCTCATTTCGTCTAAAGATCGTGCGCTCATCCTTGTACCAGAGAAAGTACGAATAATTTGTTTTATGCCCAGCTTCCATAACTAGAAACTCTGTATCGACGCCTTGCTCCTTGAGAGACTCGAAGGTCTGTCGACCAGGCTCATCTTCGCCAACATGGGCGACGAGAGCGGAACGAAGACCGAGTTTAGCGGCACAAACAGATGCGTTAGGCGCATTACCAACACCACCGATAGTCACAGCTTCTTTATATGGAATCTTGGCTCCGAAAGGAAAGGAGATCCTATAATCCGCACCACCTGGCGTGCCGGCGACCTCAGCTCGACTGTCATCTTCGAGTCGGATGAAGACATCTGTGGCTGTATCACCGATAGCTATGAAGTCGTACATTTGAAAATATTATAGCATGTTAGAATAAGAGGTATGAAAAATTTGCACGACTGGCTCAAGTGGGCCGAAGAAAAAAAGGTAGCCATCGGGCACTTCAATGTTTCTGACTCAGAAGGTTTCAAGGCGGTGACGGAGGCAGCTGAGGAGCTGGGTGTACCAGTTATTATCGGTGTTTCTGAAGGAGAGCGATCCTTCCTGGGTGTCGCCGAGATCCGCGCTCTAGTCTCGGTCAAGCAAGCCGAAGGTAAGGACGTCTTTCTGAACGCTGACCACACCTACTCGGTTGAAGCTTCCTACGAAGCAGTGGACAGCAGCTTCGACTGCGTGATCATCGACGGTGCGGAGAAACCTTTCGCCGAGAATGTTCTCATGACCAAGACGGTAGTCGACTACGCCCGAGAGAAAAACCCAAACATCTTGGTCGAGGGCGAGCTCGGCTTCATCGGCTCCGGCTCTACTTTGCATGATGAGATCCCTGACGGCGTTTCCGAAGAGACTCAAACCTCTCCAGAAGATGCGGTACGTTTCGTTACCGAGACTGGTGTTCATCTCTTCGCTCCTTCAGTAGGCAACATCCACGGTCTTATACGCAGCGGTGAGCCAAAACTGAATATCGACAGAGTCCAGGCCATCGCTAAAGCTGTCACAGTACCGCTCGTTCTCCATGGCGCTTCTGGCAACACCGATGAAGATATCCAAGCCGCTATCCAAGCTGGTATCAGAGTAGTTCACATCAACACCGAGCTTCGCCTGGCTTATCGCGAGGGGATCAAGAAGAGTATTATGTCCACCGACGAAGTAGCTCCTTACAAGTTCCTAGCTGAAGGTGTGGAGGCTATGAAAGAACTCGTGACAGCGAAGTTAAAAGTTTTTAACAACATGAACTAATGAAAGGGGAGATTCAGAAATTTTTCCGCGGCGAAGTTTTCGACGATGCAGAGACGCTGGAAACATATTCTCGTGACGCTAGCCTCTTCGCTGTCCGGTCTCAGATTGTCGTCTGGCCACAAGATAAGACCGATTTAGAAAATCTGATTTGCTGGATCCGGGAAAACAAATCTGCGAGACCAGGACTCTCTCTCGCCATCCGCGCGGCGGGTTCTTGTATGTCTGGTGGATCACTCAGTGAGTCGATCGTCGCCGATGTCTCGAAACATATGAATAAAATTGGGGAAGTCTCCGACTCCATTTCAGTTGAACCGGGAGCCTTCTATCGTGACTTCGAGAAAAAGACTTTAGAAAAAGATCTCCTCCTGCCTTGTTATCCTGCTTCGAAAAACCTCTGCGCTCTCGGTGGCATGATCAACAACAACTGCGGAGGAGAGAAGACCCTGCGTTACGGCAAAATGGAGAAATTTATCCTCTCGGCCAAGTGGATTTTCTCTGATGGCCAGGAATATGAAGTCAAACCTCTGAACCGCAGAGAGTTAGAAGCCAAGACAGCTCAAAACAACTTCGAAGGAAATCTCTACAAAGAAACCTACAACCTAGTAACTAAAAACTCCCAACTTCTCCAAGAAGCTAAGCCTAAAGTGAAGAAAAATTCCGCTGGCTACTATCTCTGGAATATTCTGAAGTCAGATGTTGGTGGAGAAGAGATGTTCGACCTCAACCAGCTCCTAGTTGGTTCACAAGGCACTCTCGGTGTTCTCACAGATGCCCAGATTCGTCTCACTCCAGTCCGAAAGCACCACGACCTCGTTGCTCTCTTCTTCAACTCCTGGGAAGCTCTGCCAGAGGTGGTGAACGCTATCTTGCCATACGAACCAGAGGGACTAGAAACATTCGACGAAGAGACCATGAAGCTCGGCATCAGGTTTATGCCAGAGATTGCTCGGAAGGCTGGGAGCAACCTCTTTTCCTTTGCTCTCAAGTTTCTCCCTGAGGCCCTGATTGGACTCCAGATGGGAGGTTTGCCAAAACTCGTCGTCCTTGTCCAAGTCTCAGAAGAAACTGAAACTGAGGTGAAAGCCAAGGTGGAGAAAATTGTTGAGGCCGTATCACATATAAAAATTCATCACCGTGTTATAGAGAAGGATTCCGAGGAAGAGAAGTTCTGGGTCATCCGTCGAGAATCATTCAACCTCCTGCGCCAACACGTGGCCGGTAAGCGCACCGCACCGTTTGTCGACGATCTCAGTTTCCCAGTGGAGAATGTCACTCAGGCTCTGCCAGAAGTGAAAGAGATTCTCGAGAGAAATGGTCTCAAGGCGAACATCGCTGGTCACGCCGGAGAAGGGAACTTCCACATCATCCCGCTCATTGATCCGAAGAATAAGAAAAATATCGAGATTATTAAGAAAGTTTCCGATGAAGTCTACAATGTGGTGAACAAGTACCACGGCTCGATCACTGGCGAACACAACGACGGCCTGGTCCGCACTGCTTATCTAGGGAAGATGTTCCAGCCAGAGGTACTAGAACTCTTCAGAAAAGTGAAAAACATTTTCGATCCAGAAAACATCTTCAACCCTGGGAAAAAGGTGCCTGGAATAGGGGAGGGAGAAGCGGGAACCGTCGGCTACTTCGACAAACATCTCGACCTAGGTTAAATAGCCTTGATTTAGGCCATCTATCAGCCTCTTTTCTTTCCCATAGAAACCTGCTAGAATACATTTTATGCTGACCTTAAAAGCAGAAAACCGAAATATTCAGACCGACAACGACGCCCTGAGAAAGGCGGGAAATATCCCAGCCGTTTTTTATGGTAAGAAGGAAGCATCGACTCCGATTAGCCTGCGCCAGATCGACTTTTTGAAGATCTGGAAAGAAGCCGGCGAGTCCACAGTCGTCACACTCGACACCCCAGATGGAGAAAAGGAAAGTTTTATTAAAGATGTAGACCTTGACCCAGTAAGCGGAGTGCCACGCCACGCTGATTTCTACGTCTTCGAGAAGGGGCACAAGGTGGAGGTGGAACTGCCAGTAGAGTTCATCGGCATCTCTCCGGCAGTGAAAGATCTTGGCGGTACACTCGTCAAGGTATTACATGAGCTCAAGATTGAAGCTATGCCGAAAGACTTGCCACACAGCATCGCTGTGGATATCACAAGCCTAGTAAACTTCGGTGACCAGATCACCGCTTCCGAGATTCCACTTCCAGCTGGAGTAGAGCTCATGGAAAACCCAGAAGAAGTGGTAGTCACCGTGGCTGCACCTCGTGAAGAGAAGGAAGAGGAAGTCGCACCAATCGATCTCTCATCTATCGAAGTTGAGAAGAAAGGTAAAACTGACGAAGAAGGCGCCGAGGGCGGTGAGGCTGAGGTGAAAGCTGAATAAGCTTTAACACAACCCAACTATGAAAAAACTGTTCTTATTTCCAATCGCTTTTTCCTTTATATTTTTCCTACTACTTCCTACTCCCACCTCTGCACAAACTGCTTGTACCGCCGACACAACTGGAAAGACTCGCGCTCAGCTTGAGGCTGAGTTAGAAGCCTGCAACCAAGAGATCGCACAGTGGACCGCTACTTTGAATAAAACCAAGCAGGAAAGTGCCTCTTTTTCTCGAGACGTCTCCGCTCTGACTGCCAAAATCAATGCCGCTCAGGCTAACATCAAGGGCAAGAACATCGCCATCAGTAACCTGACCAAAGACATTGCTGTGAAGGAAAGGACCATCTCGGCCCTAAATAGCAAAATCGAACGTGGACGCAGCGCCATCGCCGAGATTCTAAGGAAAACTAGTTCACTAAACTCTTTCTCGATCGCAGAAGCCATACTCTCTAACAAAGACCTTTCAGAATTCTTCGTGGATATCGACACCTACGCATCGACCAATGTCGCTCTAGACCAGCTTTTCACCGAACTACGTGGAACCAAAGCTCTCAACGAAACGGAGAAAGCTGCTTTAAATAAGAAAAAGGAAGCCGAAGCTTCTGCTAAAGCCGCTCTCGAAGCCGCAAAAAAGGAGGTTGAGATTGCTAACGCTGAGAAGAAATCCCTTCTCGCTGTTAGTCAGACTAACGAAAAGACCTACGCTCAGGTCCTAGCTGACCGCCAAGCCAAAGCTGCTCAGATCCGCGCTGTTCTCTTTCCACTCCGTGATGCCGGAGCTATCCCGTTCGGCACAGCTCTCCAGTATGCGCAGAATGCTAGCAGTAAGACTGGAGTCCCACCCTCACTCATCTTAGCTATTCTCCAACAAGAATCTGCCATGGGTGCAAATGTTGGTTCTTGTGTCATCACCAATCTTACTAATGGAGAAACCAAGAGCGTCAGCTCAGGAAGAGTTTTCAGTAACGGTATCCATCCCACTCGCGACCTGCCTCCTCTGCAATCTATTCTTTCTAAACTTGGTGGGGACCCCCTGCAAACCAAGGTTTCTTGTCCAGTAGCCGGTGTTGCTGGTTACGGTGGTGCTATGGGGCCAGCTCAGTTCATCCCTTCAACCTGGAGGATGTTCGAGGGTAAGGTCGCCGCCGCCATGGGCAAGTCTCTGGCTAATCCTTGGGATCCTCAGGACGCTATTATGGCCATGGGCATGTTTCTAAAAGATATTATGGGTAACACCGGAGACCCTTTTACTGACCAGCGTACTGCTGCTTGCAAGTACTACTCAGGTCGAACTTGTTATGGCGCCAATGGAGCCAACGTCGGCCTCTCTTACGGCAACCAGGTCATGAACAAGGCTTCTGTCATCCAGCGTGATATCACCTTCTTGCAGGGGGTTTAAATTATGTTATAGTAGCTTTCTTATGAAGAAAGAAATTCACCCAGACAACTATCGCCCAGTGCTATTCGTCGACAATTCAGACGGCACAGAGTACATCATCCCTTCTACGGTCAAGACCGAGGAGGTTGGAGTAAGTAAGGGCGACAAAAAAGAATACCCAATCTTCCGGGTAGAAATTTCTTCTGCCACTCATCCTTTCTATACTGGACAGGAGAAAACTCTCGACACCGCTGGTCGCGTAGAGCGCTTCAAGCAGAAACAAGCGAAGGCTGTAAAGAAAGGGAAATAGATTTTTCGTGACTTTCGCAGCGCGTCGGCGCGAGAAAGCGAAATTCTCAGCAGAGAATTATCGCGAGTCTAAGAAAAACTGTTTCTCTTTCTCTTTATGAATCAAGATCTCGAAAAATATAAATCTAACCCCAAAACAGCTTACCTCGCTGAGTCTTATGCGCGTCTACTGAAGGAGGAAGAGGAGATTCGACTTATCGCGACAGATGAAGCTATGAAGGCACTCTCTGACGAAGAGCTCACCTCTATCGAGTCTCAGAAAACCGCTCTCATGACCCAGATGGATGAGATTCTGGAAGGGGAGAAGGTGGAAGAAGAATTCCCAAACGAAATTATTCTCGAAGTTCGTGCTGGTGCCGGTGGTGACGAAGCAGCTCTTTTCGCCAAGGAACTCTCCGAAATGTATGCTCTCTATGCCGAACGTCAGGGCTGGGGAGTCTCTCTAATCAACGCTTCCGAGAATGCTGTGGGTGGATACAAGGAAGCCTCTTTCGAAATCCGTGGCCGAGACTGCTACCGGAAGCTCCGCTTCGAAACGGGAGTGCACCGTGTTCAACGTGTGCCAGCAACCGAGAAAATGGGTAGGACTCACACCTCCACTGCCTCTGTCGCTATCCTGCCGGTCAGGAAGAAGACAAGTATTGATATTAAACCCACAGATCTCGAAATCGAGACCTCTCGCTCTGGTGGCGCTGGT
>CAYOPK010000013.1:0-9690 GCA_964405855.1 uncultured Candidatus Saccharibacteria bacterium | reverse complement strand
CCATATCTTGGGGAACTTTGAAGACTCGTGCCGCCACACCCGCATGCACGTCTTCACCGTTTTTAAAGATCTCTATCAGTTTCTCATCACCCGAGAGAATGGCGGCCAGACGTAGTTCAATCTGAGAGTAGTCGATCGCCAACAGTTTGTACCCAACCTCTGGAACGAAAGCTTCGCGGATCACTCGACCTAGATCAGGTTTGTTGGGAATGTTCTGTAGGTTCGGTGAATTAGAAGCCATGCGTCCCGTGGCCGCCCCCGCGGAGATGAAGGTAGAATGCAGTCGCGACTGCGAGTCAAGTTGGGGTGGTATGGCGTCGATGTAAGTAGAGAGGAGTTTCTGAAGCTCTCGGTATTCCAAAATGAGCGAGATGATGGGGTGCTTCTCTTTCAGTTTCTCGAGCTCAGACTCTTTAGTCGACAGTGCCCCGCCCGGAGTCTTCTTCTGCCGTTTGTCGGCTAGCCCTAGTTTGGTAAAAATAATTTCCGAAAGAATTTTCGGCGAGTTGATATTGAATTCTTCTCCAGCATGACCCCAGATCTCTTGCTCCAGGCGCGAGAGCTCAGCGTGATACTTCTTCGAGAGATTCCCAAGAAACTTCGTATCAATCTTCACCCCTCGCGCATTCATCTCCTCAACCACAGGTATCAGTGGTAGCTCAATCTCCTCATAAACTTTTCTCACCCCTCTCTTATCTAGCTCCGCCTCAAGCGCTCGACGAGCTTCGGCTGGGTCTTCTGTTTTAGCGAAGTTCCAAACATCCTCCAACTTCGGATTAGTGATATTAGAATCAATCACCCAGAGCATTAGGGGCAACTCTCGCACTGTTTGTGGATCAAAATTTCGAGGATTGGAAACGTCACGGACGACCTCCACCTCCCCTATCATCTTCTTCACCCTCTCACCCAAAGTTCGGAAGCCGAGCTCTTGGAAGAGTGCGAGAACCGGTTCGAGTTTAAAGTTCGGTCGCCACTCCTCAGGTAGTTGCCACTCAATAGGCGCGTCGGTTCTGATAGTGGCCAGAGTTTTCGAGAACAGCGCCTCCTCTTCATTGTCGAGCAAGAGATTTTTTATTCTCTCTGTTATGCCTGCCTTTTTCCACTCATCACCACTCTTCTTCAACACTTTATAAATCTGCTCAATACTACCGAAGTTGGTAATAAGAGAAGTGGCTGTTTTCTCACCAATACCTTTCACTCCGACAATGTTGTCCGATGGGTCGCCACGCAAACCTTTATAGTCGATCAGCTTCTCTGGCGGGAAACCGAAACGCTCTTTCACCCCTGCTTCATCATAAATAATCGTGT
Source organism: uncultured Candidatus Saccharibacteria bacterium (assembly GCA_964405855.1). Classification (GTDB taxonomy): domain Bacteria; phylum Patescibacteriota; class Minisyncoccia; order Phycocordibacterales; family Zambryskibacteraceae; genus UBA5004. The sequence continues at coordinate 8,382 of CAYOPK010000013.1, read as the reverse complement.
CATTGATCCCCTTCTTCAGCGTATACACCTGCACTCGTTTACCTGAAACAAGTTGCAGAGTGTCCATATCCCCAGAGGCTATAATGACGTCCAGATTTGTGCTTTGTGATTTGTGATTTGTGATTTTATATACGATGGTGCCAATCATGTCGTCAGCTTCAAACTCGGGGTGAGAATAAACCGGGATACCGAAGGCTTGGAAAATATCTTTCGAGCGCTCGAGTTGGACATTGAGGTCCTGATCGTTTTCCTTGCGTCCAGCTTTATAGCTCTCCGCCGCCTGATGACGGAAGGTGGGTCCCGGCAGGTCAAACGTGGCCACAATATAGTCCGGCTTGAGATCTTGAATAATTTTCAGAAGCATCGCCACGAGACCATAGAGAGCGCCAGTAGGCTCCCCGCTTGAACTAGAGAACTCTGGTAGCGCATGATAAGCGCGGTGAATAATCGCGTGGGAATCGAGTAGAACTAGCTTCTTAGCTTCTCCGCTTCTTGGCTTCTTAGCTTTCATAAATTTCTATATCACGAATATTTTCATCAACGACCTTAAGACTGATCTTCCTGGCATCCTCCGGGATAATCCCGGACACATTCTCTGGCCATTCGATCAAAATCAAGTTCTCTGGCTCACTAATCATCTCCTCCCAGCCGAGATGCAAAAGTTCGCTTTCTTTTTCTAAACGGTAAGCATCGATATGAATCAGGTTTTTGAATCCCCGATAATCAATCCCGTAGATTTTCATTATTACAAACGTTGGGCTGTGTATGTTTTCCACCACACCCAAATGCTGGCCTAGAGCTTGAGAAAAGGCGGTCTTCCCTGCCCCCAGATCACCCTGCAGAGCCACCACACAAGCCCCGCTTCTCTGGTGGATGGTTTCTAGAAAATTTTTAGCAATCTCGGTCGTTTCTTCGAGACTGTGGGAAAGATGCTTCATGCGAGCATTTTAACATTTTTATAAACAAAGAGGGCGAGGTCCTCTGGACCTCGCCCTCACCCATCGGACAGAACTTCATCTTCGACCCGGACAACCGCCCGGAAGCCAGGTGATGGTCCAAGGATCAATCTGACGCGGGCTGGTGGGCCCACCAGAATCGGCCACATACCGCGAGGTGTCCACTGAGCCCAACGGGCGATTCGTGCCCAGTTCGTAGCCGGTGGCAACAAGCACGATCTGGTAACCGGCGAAGTTAGCCAAGTCGACCGACTCCTCCCGGCCATACTCAATTCACTGGTGCAAAAGGTCACCTCGACCCTCGACGACTCGCACCCAAGACCCCTCACAGTTGTTCGCGATGACCATGCGTTTCTCACACGCCACGGCGAACATCGCCAGAACGAGGAGTAGAAAAACTCTCTTCATAACACATCCTTTCAGGAACTATAACTGCCAGGATTACACCACACCTGTTATCAAAAAGTCAAATGTTTGTTTTTGTGCCCGCAAGTCGCATCAATTCTGCGGTACAATATTAGATATGGTTATTTTCGACGAGCGCAAACAGAACGAAAGAGTGAAAGCTCTCCACAACCGAGAGGAGGAGGAACTCGCTGCCACTCTCGCTGTTCACTACGGAGTGCCCTATCTCGATCTCTCCGCTCACCCGATCAACATCGACTCCATGCGCCTCATCAAGGAAGCCGAGGCTCGTGAAGCCGAGGTGGCTGTTTTCAACTCTACCGACAAGAAGGTTCAGCTCGCCGTTCTCTCCCCCCGCAATGAAAAAGCTCTCAACGCGATCGAGGGTTTGAAGGATCGCGGTTATATTCCAGAAATCTTCATGGTTTCGCATCAGAGTTTGAAGAAAGTTTGGGACCGTTACAAAGATCTCTCCTACTCTTTCGAAACCAAGTCCGGCGCCCTCGACATCAGCAACGACGACATTCTCGGTATCACAAACCAGGTCACCAGCCTCGCCGATATTAAGAAGATGATCAGCGAAGTCCTCTCGTTGAAAAAGGCTTACCGCATTTCTCGTATTCTCGAAATCATTCTTGCCGGCTCCATCTCCATGAAGGCTTCTGACATCCACCTCGAGCCTGAGGAAGAGCGTGTTCGTCTGCGCTACAGACTCGATGGCGTGCTCACTGACATCCTCTTTTTCGATAGAGAAACCTTCGCCCTCCTTCTCTCTCGTATCAAACTAGTTAGTGAGCTGAAGTTAAATGTGAGCTCCATCGCTCAAGACGGACGCTTCTCTATCAAACTCGGGGAGTCCGAGATCGAAGTGCGCACCTCTATGTTGCCGGGACCGAACGGCGAGTCCGTAGTTATGCGCGTACTTAACCCCGACTCTATCGCCGTCGAGATCGAGAAACTCGGCATCCACCCTCGCCTCCTAGAAGCTCTAAACAAAGAGCTCAGGAAGCCCAACGGCCTCATCCTCACCACTGGCCCTACTGGTTCAGGTAAGACCACCACTCTCTACGCTTTTTTGAAAAAGATTTATAACCCGGAGATAAAAGTTATCACCATCGAGAACCCGATCGAGTATCACCTCGCTGGCATCGTCCAAACCCAGACGAACTCGGAGAAAGGCTACACCTTCGCCGAAGGTTTACGCAGCGCTCTCCGCCAAGACCCCGACGTTATCATGGTGGGAGAAATCCGCGATTCAGAAACCGCCGAGGTGGCGATTAACGCCGCTCTCACTGGTCACTTGGTTTTCTCTACTTTGCACACCAACAACGCTTCCGGATCCTTCCCGCGCCTGCTCGACCTCGGTGTGAACTCGAAAGTGATCAGCTCGGCTTTAAATGTCTCTCTGGCCCAACGCCTCGTGCGCACCCTCTGCCAGACCTGCAAGAAAGAAGTGGTGTTAGAAGGTGCTGAGAAAGAGCTGGTAACGAAAATTACCACAAGTATTGTCGACCAAACCTACCTCACTAACATTCAGCAGGAGAAAATCTATCACCCCGTCGGCTGTCCAGAATGTAATGGTCTGGGCTACCGAGGACGAATTGGTGTCTACGAAGCTATTCTCATGAACGCCGAGATTGAGAAGGCGGTGTTAGAGAACCCCTCTGAACGCGACATCCGCCAAGTGGCAGACAAACAAGGTCTTCTCACCATGTCACAAGACGGCATCATCAAAGCTCTGGAGGGAAAAACTTCTCTCGAAGAATTAGGGCGCGTGATTGACCTCACTGCCTAGGGGTGTTGCACTTAAAAAAGCGCTTGCTGGAGCGCTTTTTTAAGGCAATAATAGAGATAGATTTCCCCGTCAGAGAGACGGGTCCGGTACATAAATCTCTAAGCAACACTTTCAGAATGCACCAAAAGCTAAACGATTCTCTCAAGGATAGTCTCAGTGGCCACAAGGGTACCAAGAACGTCCTCAGTGAAAAGTCCAAACGCCCCGAGAGGCGCGTTGCTTAGAGATTTATGGCTCGGATCAGAGAACTCAACTCGAACTCCAGTCTAGCACATATTATTTTTTATGTCAAGTAAAACTCCTTCCCTTTCTCATCTCGACAACGAACTCCGACCTTCGACCTGGGACAACTATATCGGCCAGAAAGCGGTGAAAGACAACCTTCACATCCTTCTTCGAGCTGCCGCCGAGCGCGGCCACCCGCCGGAACACGTGCTTTTCTATGGGCCACCAGGACTCGGCAAGACCACTCTGGCTCACTTGATAGCGAAAGAGACCGGGAGGAATCTGAAAATCACTTCCGGCCCCGCCATCGAGCGTGTTGGTGACCTTGCCTCAATCCTGACCAACCTCGCTTCCGGAGACATTCTCTTCATCGACGAAATCCACCGGCTCAATAAGTCGATAGAAGAAGTTCTCTACCCAGCCATGGAGTCTGGTGTCCTCGACATCATTATTGGTAAAGGTCCATCGGCTCGCACTATCCAGCTCGAGCTTCCACCCTTTACCCTCCTCGCGGCCACCACTCGCGTCGCCATGATCTCTTCTCCCCTACGCTCACGTTTCTCCGGCGGAGTTTTTCGTCTCGAGTTTTATAACGAAGAAGAGATCGGTGAGATTATCCGTCGCTCTTCCAAGATTCTCGGTATCGAGCTCGAAGGTGGCGCGGAGAAAGAGATTGCTAAACGCAGTCGCTTCACTCCCCGTACTGCTAACTACTTCCTCAAGCGTACTCGCGACTTCTCTCAGGTTGAGAGCCGGCCACTAGATCACTCTGCTGTAGTCTCGGCCCTGGAGCTACTCGGCATCGACGAGCTCGGCCTTACTCCGTCAGACAGGAAGCTTCTAGAAGTGATTGCGGAGAAATTTTCTGGTGGCCCGGTCGGTCTCAACACTCTGGCCGCTGCCCTATCGGAAGAAGAGGCGACCATCGAAGAGTTCAACGAGCCCTACCTTCTCCAACTCGGCCTCATCGAACGCACTTCTCGTGGTCGCGTCCTCACCCCTCGAGCTTACGAGCATTTGGGTAAAAAGGTGCCCGCCAGTCTTCAGAAAAAACTTCTTTAGCTTTCCAACTTATTTAACTAAACAATGGCTGGTCACAACAAATGGTCCAAAATTAAGAGGCAGAAAGCGGGCACCGACGCCGCCAAGTCGAAAATTTTCTCGAAGATGGCCCGCGCCATCTCCACTGCCTCTCGTCTGGCAAGTGGTGACGTAAACTCCCCCGTTCTCCGCACTGCTATAGAAAAGGCTCGCGAATACAACATGCCGAGCGACAACATTGAGCGCGCGGTGAAGAAGGGCGCCGGCACAGAAGCCGAAGCTCTCGAGGCCATCACTTACGAAGCTTACGGGCCGGGTGGCTCCGCTCTCGTTATCGAGGCTCTCACCGGCAACCGCAACAAAGCCGCCCAAGAAGTGAAATTTATTCTCTCAGAAAACGGTTTCCAGCTCGCCGCACCAGGATCAGCCACTTGGGCCTTCTCTCGAGAAGGAGTTGAGTGGAAACCAAACATGACTGTCCCTCTTGGAGAAGAGGATGGGAAAATTTTAGAAAAACTGATCGACGATCTGGAAGAAAATGATGAAGTCCAAGAAGTCTATACTAATGCCGAATAAAGTGAGCCGAGTCTTGAGCATAGACCCCGGCTTCGATCGGCTGGGTGTGGCCATACTTGAGGGCGAGAGCAGCAGACCTATTCTCCTCCACTCCGAATGTGTGGTGACGGGTGCGAAGGATCCTCACGAGAAGCGCCTGCTTATGATCGGCGAGAGGTTAAGAGAGATTGTAAATAAGTGGAAACCACAGGCACTAGCTATTGAAACGCTATTTTTTAACAAGAACACTTCGAGCGCCATCAAGGTGGCTGAAGCCAGGGGGGTGATCCTCTACGAAGCGGCGCGAGCCGGTCTGCCTGTCTTCGAATATTCCCCTCAGGCCATCAAGATTGCTGTCACTGGTTATGGCAAAGCGGACAAAGTTCAGATGGAAACCATGGTTAGAAAGCTGGTCAGCGTCTCAGAAACTGGAGAAAAAAGACTCGACGATGAGATCGACGCTATCGCGGTGGGTATAACTCACCTTGCAACGCAAAAGGCTATCTGATAAAAATAAGTGCATTCGAAAAATGCCAAGGGTAACCAGAAGCATTTTTGATTTAAAAATAATTAAAATCTTAAATGATCGACGACGAATTTGTAGGACCGGAAGTACCACTGGAAGACGAAGAAATAGATTTGGATGTTGTGAAGAAGATTGACGAAGAAGAGCCAGAGAGTCTTGACGCTCTAGAAGATGATGAGCTCGAAGATGACGACGAGCCGTTCGACGACATCGTCGATCATTAAACAAAAACCCTCCGAGGAATCCCCTCGGAGGGTTTTTGTTATTTCTCTTCGATCTTAATAAACCGGTGCTTGCCGATCCGATAAACCCCGTCGCCGAGTTCCTTGATCGCCCCATCCTTACTGAGTCGAGTGAATTCTGTTTTAGAAGCCACCAAACCTTCGGCGAGGAGAGTCTCAACCAGAGGTGTCCCCCTCTCAACCTCTACTGTCTTTAACTCTTTCGGCACTCCACCCTGAGAGAACGAGGTGGTGAAATTTTCTTCGGCTTTCCTCGCCTCTTCTTCCCCGTGATAAATTTTTACAATTTCGAAAGCTAGGCGCATCTTAGCCTCTTTCGGATGAGTGACTAGAATCGAATCTATTTCATCGAAACTTAACCAGGTGCAGTCGGTGAAAAGTTGCCTCATGTTTTCGTCCGCCTGGGCCATCACTCCCCCGTACATTTCTACTGGAGTGAAGTCGAGGAAGACCCCAGTTCCTTGAGACTTCGACATCATTTTTTCTTTCGTGGTTGGATTCTCCAGCAAAGTAGTGATGAAGACAAACTTCTCTTTGTTTTTTAACTTCTTCAACAAAGTTCTGCCGGCCAGAGCGTTGAATTTCTGATCATTGCCGCACATTTCCATATCGACATCCATCGCCACTGAGTCATATCCTTGCATCACCGGGTAAAATAGTTCGTGTAGGTACAAGCATATCTCTCTCGATCATGTGTTGAACGGTGAAGTTCGATGAGAGATTTAACACCTCTTCGAATGTGAGCTTAGAAAGCCACTCGTGGTTATACATAATCCTGACTGGATTATCCTTGTTCTCCACATCAATAATCGGGGCCACTTGTTTAAGCCAGGTTTTGGTATTTTCTACAACCTCATCACGAGTGAGTTGTTTTCTCGCTGAGTCACCTTTGTCTGTCGGGTCGCCAATTCTTGAAGTGAAGTCTCCGATCAGGAATATTACTTCATGGCCTAGTCGTCGGAACTTTTCTAGGATCATATAGTTGGTAGCATGCCCCAGATGCAGAGAGGAGCCAGTAGCATCTGTTCCTATATAAATGCGGAGCTTTTTACCCGAAAGAAGTTCCTTCTTCAGTAGATCCTTGGAAGGCAAAATTTCTTTAACTGAGCGGGTTAAAATCTCTTCTATCTCTTTTTCCATATAAACCCATATTATCACGCCGGCTCTCAGGTTTAAAATGTGTTAAAATTAACTTTCTTATGAATAAATCTAAGTGGCGCTGGATCAAAAAACACCACCTTCTCGGCATCGGCGGGGCTTTTCTCATCCTCCTCGGCATCACCATCCTCTGGATGGCCACTCTACGCATCCCCGCTCTTGAGAGCATTGAGGAGCGTCGAGTAGACCAGTCGACCAAGATCTACGACCGCACTGGAGAAATCCTTCTCTACGACCTCTCACAGGATGTTCGCCGCAAAGTTGTTCCACTAGAAAGTATTGCGAAGAATGCTCAAAACGCCGCCATCGCCATCGAGGACAAATATTTCTATTCGCACAACGGTTTCGTCCTTTCTTCTTTCTTGCGAGCCGTTTTCGTGAATTTAAGCTCCCTCTCTTTCAGCCAAGGTGGCTCCACCATCACCCAGCAGGTGGTGAAAAACTCCATCCTCACCAAGGACAAGACTCCCACCAGGAAACTCAAAGAGCTCATTCTTGCTCTCAAGTTAGAGAAGGTTCTAACTAAGGAAGAAATTCTTTCTCTCTACCTGAACGAGATCTCTTATGGTGGCAATGTTTACGGTATTGAGGAGGCTTCTCTGCGCTTCTTTGCTAAACCAGCCCAGGAAGTCACCTTGGCTGAGTCAGCCTACCTGGCTGCTGTTCCCAAAGCTCCTACCTACTACTCACCTTACGGTTCTAATTTAGAAAAACTGGAATCAAGAAAGAATTTAGTTCTGAAAGAAATGTTTGAGCAGGAGCTCATCACTCAAGAAGAGTATGATTCTGCGCTAGTGGAAGAGGTGGAATTCAAACCTCGAGGCAACTCTAGCAGTATCAAAGCTCCTCATTTTGTCTTCTTCGTTCTCGATGAGTTGGTAAAGAAGTTCGGTGACGAAGCTGTTCAGAATGGCGGGTACAAAGTTATCACCACTCTCGACTATTCTATCCAAGAAGAAGCTGAGGCCCTGGCGAAAAAATATGGTGAGATCAATCAGCGCTCCTTCAATGCGAACAACAATGCCATCATCGCTCTCGACCCTCGCACAGGAGAAATCCTCTCCATGGTTGGTTCTCGAGACTACTTCGACCAGAGCATCGATGGTAACTTCAACGCCACCTTAGGCCATCGCCAGCCAGGCTCAACCTTCAAGCCTTTCGTTTACGCTGAGCTTCTTAACAAAGGCTACACTGACCAGACCATCCTCTACGATGTGCCTATTCAATTTTCTGCTAACTGTGCTCCAAACAACTTCACAAGCGACGATCGTTGTTACGCTCCAGGCAACTACGACGACCGTTTCCGTGGACCGATGACGGTGAGAAATGCTCTCGCTCAGTCCATCAACATCCCTGCCGTCCAAGCTCTCTATCTAGCTGGGGTGAAAGATTCCATTAAACTGGCACAGAACTTGGGTATCGATAGTTTGACTGATCTCAGTTCCTACGGACTCTCTTTGGTTCTTGGTGGTGGCGCTG
>CAYOPK010000012.1:0-9876 GCA_964405855.1 uncultured Candidatus Saccharibacteria bacterium | reverse complement strand
AGGAAGAAAAAGAAGATGGAGGAGGGCTGTCTTTCGGTGCGCTGGCTCTACGGTGACGTCGCTCGTTATGAGAAAGTGACACTCAAGGCGTACAATGAATTAGGTGAAATGGTGACATTCGGCGCCTCAGGACTCATCGCCCAGATTTTCCAACACGAAACCGACCACCTCGAAGGAGTGCTATTTATAGATAAAGCAGAAAATGTCCGTGACTTACCACCAGCCAATTAAATTCGTCTACTTCGGAAGCTCGCGCTTCTCAGAGTATGTTTTAGACGAGCTGAAAAAAGCGGACTACTTCCCTGTCCTCGATATCTCCTCAGCCAAGAACCCACTTCCAGAACTACCGGAAGCAGACATGTTCATCGTCGCCTCCTTTGGTAAGATTCTACCTCAAAGCATCTTAGAAAAGCCTAAATATGGCTGTCTCAATGTCCACCCGTCTCTTCTGCCCAAATATCGAGGGCCGGCACCAATCCAAAATCAGATCCTCGACAATGCCGAACCTGGCGTCAGTATCATCAAAATGGATGAGAAGATGGACCACGGGCCAATCCTGGCACAAGAATCCGTAGAGATAGAACCTTGGCCTGACCACTATGAGACTGTAGAAGAGAAGCTCGGTCGAGCAGGTGGAAAGCTCTTGGTGAAAGTGTTGGAAAATAAACTTGTCGAAACACCTCAGAACGATGCAGAAGCTACTTATATAAAAATGATCAAAAAAGAAGATGGGCTCCTAGATCTAAATGATTCTCCCGAGACCAATCTCCGCAAGGTTCTCGCCTACAGCACTTGGCCGGGTGCGTATCTATTTTTCAAAAGAAAGACTGGTGAAGAAGTTCGCGTGGTAGTAAAAGACGCCGTGGTGGAAAACGGCGTCTTCACCCCCACTCGCGTCATCCCAGCTGGCAAACGTGAGATGAACTGGCAGGATTTTTTACGGGGTAATGCGTAGACTCAATCTGTAAGCATTCCCATGCTCCAACATGCCTTTATAGGAAGCAAGGGATTCCTTAGATGAATTTACGGCAAGGTTTACCAGCATTCTCTTCTTAGTAACAGTCCGCAGGACTCGATGTCTTGGAAAATGCACCCAGCCCAAGAAATCGAGTCCGGAAGCAAAAGTTTTAGTGGAAACTTTGTCAGGATGAAGCTTCAGTCTCAACTTACTTTCGAGAAAATGTACAATATATTGATATACTGTACACAAGTAAGTTTTATCTGAGGAAAAAATGACAAAATCATCAGCGTACCTGATATAGTGCTTAACCTTAAGTTTATGCTTCACATACTGGTCGAACTCATTCATATAGATATTGACGAGAAGTTGAGAGGTTAGATTGCCTAGTGGTAGACCTTTTCCGAGTTGTGTGGAATGGAAACTCCCAATAATTTGATCCAAAAGCCAGCAAATATCTTCATCTTCAATATATCTCATAACAATATGTTGTAATGAATCATGATCGATGCTGGCAAAAAACTTCCTAATATCACACTTCAATACCCATGCGGTTTGAGTGTTGTTTTTAGAAACAATACTAGAAAACTTCTCGAATCTCTTTAACGCGCGATGGGTACCCTTGTTATTCTGGCAAGAATGGGAGTCAGAGGTAAAGTTACGGGCAAAAAATGGATAAAGAATTCTATAAATCGCATGGTGCAAAAGCCGGTCGCGCACCGAAGCCTTGTGAATATCGCGAGTCTTAGGGTCGGTTATTCTGAAATGCTCATAAGGAGAATGCTTATAGGTTTTAGAAACTAGCTCTCGATGAAGCGAGAGAATATTACCCATGAGATGCAGTTCAAACCCCTGTACATCTTTCCTCCTGCGCTTGCCCCTGACAAATTCATGCCAAGCCTCAAGCAAGTTTTCGATCGAGATGATATTATCGTATTTATGAATCAGCCTCTTAAAAGCCCCCCCCCAACGGAATTTGCCCGGTGTTTTGGAAAAGATTAAAAGTGCTTACATTCTCTGGCATAACTATCATGATACCTTACCCAAGACACAGCGTTATTCGCTAGGCAACAAGATAGACAAGGTTTTTGTAGAAGTGATAGAGCTCGTAGCCTTCGCTAGCTTCCTACCGAAAGAAGATGCTAGGAAGCTTTCTTACATAACGCAAGCTATTAGAAAATTCGATACTCTTAAAATTCTCATAATGATTTTATGGGAAACAAGGTCTCTAGATAATAAAAAGTATGTTGCCCTATCCATTCCTTTGGATGAAGTGGGTAGAATGCTTGGAGGTTGGAAAGGAAAACTAGAAACAGAGGGATCTGATCGAAAACAAAACTCCCCTGCGTGAGCAAGGGAGAAATGAAGAGAATTGCGGAGACGGGGAACACGAACGCCCCATTGTCATTCCACTGATTGTCAGGATTGTCCCAGTAGGTGTTCACCCGCTGGCCATCGTCGTTACGATTGGCATTGAGCACGTTCGGGTTGCCATCCGAGTCGGTTATGTATAGAGCGCCGTCCGTGCCACCACCCCTCGAATACTCTCAGGGCTGAATAGTATTCCGCATCATAATACGATAACGCTCTACACCAAGTATCTTCATTTTTTATGAAGTTCTACATAAGCCCTCCGTTTGGAACCTTAGTCACAAACGCTCTCAGCTTATGGATACTGGTTTCGGTCGCTGGAAACCTTGATCGCCAGCAGATTAACCTAATCCCAAATTTATTATACAAAAAGAAAGGCCCGACATCTATTTCTAGACGCCGAGCCCAAGGACTAGGTTCCAAGGATCCAAAAGAACCAAGTGACCTAACCCTAAGTACTAACTTGCGGAGACGGGGAACACGAACGCCCCAATGTCATCCCACTGATTGTCAGGAACGTCCCAGTAGGTGTTCACCCGCTGGCCACCGTCGAGACGATTGGCATAGAGCACGAACGGGTCGCCATCCGAGTCGGTAATCGGGTCATGAAGCGCTGCGGCGTAGTAGATGCCGAGCTCCTCCATCTGCTTGTCCGAGAGATTTTCCCGAACACGCGGGACGAGACCGCCGACGGGCTTGCCGTAGCCGTAGTGCTCCATGCCGCGCTTCCGCAAGTTCGCGGTCGTGCGGTCGGCGTCACGCTCGATTTCCTTGCCGGGCATGAGCGCGACCTTGTAGATACGGCCGGCTTCGAGGCGATGGTGCTTGTCGTAACTGTCCTCCCGAGTAGAGAGGAAGCACGACTTCGCGTAATCGCTCACGCGATTACGCGCCTCTTCGAGCCGTTCGACTTCGGCCGCACCTGTTAGATCGAGGCCGACGAACGTCAGCACGACGTGGCCGTGCTCATTTCGCTCGAATGCGAACGGGTTCCTGTGCTCAAGTACCGCCTGCAAAATGCCAGCGTCGATACTCCCGTCTTCAATCTGACGGAAGAAATCCTTGAGTTGCGAAGCCGACACCGTCGACCCCGCCACGACAATCTTTGTTGCCATGAGAGTGCTCCTTGTAATGAACGCGCTTGGGACCGCCAAGCCGGGTGCAGGAAACCTGCATCTTTTTAATCATACACCCAAAAAGCTTTTTTGTCAAGGAGCCCTAAATACGTTTATAACTATGGTCTTTTCTTAAAGAAATTGAGCCCACGGAGCACGCCCTTGACCATCCGACCACCTCGCCGAGCAAGCGTTTCTTTCTTCCCCTTGCTCTGAGTGAGGTTACGGACCATATCGTCTCTCACCAAGTCAATAGCGGCATAGAGGTCAGACTGTTCAGAATCGGCGTAGAGATTGAGACCAGCTCCCTGGATGTGGATCTCGGCTCGGAAGACATCGCCAGACTTGTGGTGATGAGTGCTCTTTCCCACCTCCACTTGGATGACGGCGTCTTGGTTAGATTCTAAATATTTATCGAGTGAAGAAACTTTTTTCTCTACATACTCTGATATGGCTCCCGTCAATTCGATCCCGGTGGCTTTAATATTTATTTTCATAATACAAATTATAACGAATTTGGCCGAATGATACGAATGAATATCCCCATTCGCATGCGCTATTCGTAAGCGTATCTACCTTTAGTCGAAAAGTTTGACGAGGTAAGTATCAATCTCACGCTGATTGAGGTCGTAGAAATGCTTCTTCTCACGGAATAACCAGGTAGCCAGATCCACTCCAACAAAGCGCCAATGCCACGGTTCGAACTTGTAGAAAGCATTGCCCGGTGGATACGAAAGGATGAAGCCGTAACGATGCGCATTTTCTAGGAGCCACTGGTAGGCTGGATCTTTGTCGAAACCGGTTAGCAGAGCACCTGTCTTCGTGGTGGTGAAATCGACGGTAGTGCCAAGTTGATGCTCAGAATAACCTTGGTCAGCAGAGAAAGTGTTCGCCCCAGAACCGTAGGTAACCTTGTAGGCATTCTTCAGAACTGTTTGAGTTTCGAAGGAACGGAAGGCAGAAAGAATGAGAAGGTTCACTTCGTCCGAGCTGGCGGAACGAATCAGCCGCTCCAGATACGGTGCCACGGATGTGTGAATGTAAGCCTCATCTTTGTTGAATAAATATTGCTTATCGATGCCAGAAAGTTGTGCGGGGCGGTAATTCTCGTTTAGAAAATAAACTTTCGAATATTTCATCAGCAGTTCCTCATCGGTCTGAGAAAGTTTCTCGAGAGTGCCCACCGTACTCGCAATACTCCCAATCTGATCACCGAAAGCGGCGATAACAGCCTCCTTATCTTCGACCAATCTCATCAGTTCATAGTTAGAAGCTCTCGCTGCTTCGAGCTCAGAGAGAGTGTTTACCCTCTCTTCTTCTAAACTCCTCAAACTCTTATCGGCCAGGAAAGCTGCACCTCCAACTACCAAAATACCGATGACAACCACCGGCCAACCTTCAAGTTTCTTATAAAAGTCAGAGAAAATAGGCATCTTTATTAAAACCAGTTCTAGAAACTAAGACTGATTCTAATACCCTTCAGAAAATATATCCAGAGAATAGCTTTAGAACGGAGCTGGTTCTACCGGAATAGGCGGCATATACCGTTCTTCTTCAGGAGGCAAAGGGAGAACATAGCCCTCTTCAGGCCCACCGACACTTAGGGCCGCGAGGTTCGAGCTAATCTGACCCGCAGTCCAAAGCAGTACAGGGTACTCCCAGAGAGCTAGCTGGGGGTCGCGGTAAGGGTTCTCTGGGACACCCGCGTGCGGAGCGTCTTTGTCCACCCAGTAAAGAACATCGTGAGCTTCGCTATATAAGCCATCTCCTCCTCCACTCAACAGAACAGAGTTGGGTAAATCTAACTCAACTTCCTCTGGTGGTTGGAAAGCGAGTGATGAATCAGAGTACCGAGCGAGAGCTTTCTGCATAACCTTGTTCCACATAGGTGTCAGGATGAAAGAAGAAGTCTGCCTTACCATCGGAGTGTTGTCGTTGTTCCCCGACCAAGCCCCGACCACAATAGACGGAGTGTAACCGATAGTCCAAGCATCGCGGAAATCGTTCGTCGTCCCAGTCTTCACCGCCACCTGGATGCCGGGAAAATGCATCGGTGAGTTAGCACCGAAAGTCGGCGTACGAGCGATGTTGTCAGAAAGAATGTCACTAATCACCCGAGCCACGTTCTTGTCCAACACCCTCTGCGGATTGGCAGCGTAAGCTTCGAGGACCCTTCCTCTGGCCGTCTGGACCGAGAGCACAGGTGTTGGCTTGTGCCACTCACCATCGTTAGCGAACCCACCATAAGCTCCTGTCATCTCAAGCAAAGTCACTTCCCCACCACCGAGAGCGAGTGAAAGCCCGTAGCGACTTCTATCTGTCAGCGTAGTAACGCCTAGAGAACGAGCTGTCTCTATGGTCTCGTCGATACCGGCGAGGTAAAGAGTCTTAACCGCCACTACATTCACTGACTGAGCGAGAGCATTTCGCATGGAGATAGGGCCTCTGAACTTCTCATCATGGTTCGATGGAGAGTAACAAGGATAAACATTAGAGAAGTCATATGGCCCACAAGCGGTAGAAAACTGCGTCTGCAGGTCGAATAGAACTGTTTCTGAAGTGAAACCTTTTTTAAACGCGGTGGCAAAAGCGAGAGGCTTGAAAGCAGATCCTGGTTGTCGAGAAGCTAGGGCGACATTGACCTGTCCATCAATCTTGTCGTTGAAATAATCTCTCGAACCCACCATGGCGAGAACCTGCCCACTCCTGGGATCGATAGCGACCAGGGCGGCGTTGGTAGCTCGGAAATTTCTTTCATTCTTTGGGCCTTCTAGCTTGAGAATCTCCTCACTTTCTTGTTGGAGATCCCAGTCCAGAGTGGTGACAACCTGCAAGCCCTCTTCGTATAAAGTCTCGTAGCCATAAGTTTTCTCCAACTCATCGAGCACGTAGAAGACGAAGTGTGGAGCCTTGATGGTTTCGGCACTACGCTTCTCAAACTCTACTTCCTCAGCCAGAGCTAGTTCGTATTCGGTTTGAGAAATCAGTTCCTGCTCCAACATCTTACTCAGAGCTATTTTCTGCTGACGATCCAGAGATTCGATGTTCGGACCCCAAGGAGAAAGATAGGTTGGCGCCTTCGTCAGCGCAGCCAGATAAGCGGCTTCGCTCAAGGTTAAATCTTTGGCCGACTTGTTGAAATAAGCCCGACTCGCTTCCTCAGCACCGTAGAGTGTTCCACCATATGGAATCTCGTTGAAATAAGTTTCGAGGATTTCATCTTTTGTATAATGCTTCTCTAGCCGAAGAGCGATAACCCCCTCTTTGAGCTTCCTAATGAAGCTCTTGTCAGAACTGAGAAGTGTATTCTTCACCACCTGCTGAGTAATAGTCGAGCCCCCTTGGCTGAGCGAGGCGCTAGTCACGTTGGCCCAAGAAGCGCGCACTATAGCTGAAGGTTGAACGCCTCGATGTTCGTAGAAAGAAGCGTCTTCGACAGCGACAGCGGCTTTAATGAGATATTGGGAAATGTCAGACAAAGGAACAACAGATTGGCGCATAGAGCCATTCGTGTCATATAACAAGACTTTCCCTGTACGGTCATAGATCTTGGTGGAGTCCACGACATGACGGTTCTCCAATACACCGAAAGCTGGGATAGGCATAGTGATGGCTAGAAAGATGTTTAAAGAGACGAAAACGACAAGGAAAATCAAGGTTCCAGCCGTGAGTAAGTAGGCTTGGGAGAAGAATCTTCGCTTTCTCAAGTTGGTTAGGGAAAACTGTTTTAATATTTTTTTTATCTTTTCCACGGTGAAAGGCCAATTCATTGCTAATTACTTATGTCGCCGTTTCAGAAAGCAGAACCTTACACTAGGATTCGTATGGAGAAACTGATCACGTCTTTATGGAAGATACCGGCCTTCTTTCTTACCTCAACCTTCAAAGGCAGGATGTAGGTAGTGTTCCTTTTATCATAGAACATAGAGGTGCGCCAGAGGAGGGATCCGAGCTCAACCTCCACCGGGAGCGAGGTCCAGCCACGATGCAGAGCACCGAAACGTTCGCGAATCAGTCCAGCTTCCTGCTTAGGTAGATAAGCGAAGTGCCAGCCAGTGGTGCCTGGGTAGAGCAAAACTTCGGCCTGTAGTTTATAAAGTTTCTTCAACACTTACTGCTTCAGGGAAATATACATGGTGTAGGCAGTGGCGACAATGGCGATGATAACTAGCAGGGTCATGTTCGCGGAGAAAAACTCATGCCAGAGAGCGCCGATGATAGCGCCAATAGAGAGCAGAGCAAGTTTGAATACACCAAGCTGTTTCCAAGAGAATGTGTAATTCTTAAATAAGGTCATGTGAGATAAAGATAAATTTATAAACTTCTGGCGAAAAAGTATCCTCGGAAGGATAGGTAGCCAGCCAGCACTACCGCTGCCCAGCTAAACCACATAGGCACGATAATTCCTCCAATGACAGCCTCCCAACCGTTTAGAATTCTAAGAAGATGAAGAGTGGCCACTATTAGAAAAGCAGAGGACACTGTCCAGTAATATGTTTTCTTATTCATAAGTAAATTGTATCAGATACAATCTCTTTGAGAATCCAGACCTGAGCTGGGCACCTTTTCTAGTTATCCTGCTCGTCCATCTTGGTAGCTGCCTCTGGAGTAGAGACGCTTCTGCCCATGAGGAAAAGTTTGATGACCGCGATAGCTAGTAGCCAGTAGACGAGCATAGCAAGTAGTGTCGTCCATTCGAAGATTGAGCCCTCTACCACTCTCGATGTACTAAACACTCCAATGAAAGGTGCGGCGAAGGGATATGTTATCCCGTAGATGAAGCTAGTGAACCCGGCTCCCGCATTCGCACCCAGGAGCTTGAAAATAAACCTGATGGCGAGTAAAGCCTCGAGCACCCCTAGAACATACCAGACAATCTGTGTTCCTCGGTAGAGAGGTCTAGTGCGAGGTGAATTAAATGAATCCATTTTATTTGATTTAGTTATTAGTATTTAATGTTAAAGCACGCAGAAAAGCGAAGCCCCACAATGATGAAGACGGGCAACATTACAGATAATTACTTAATCTCAGCCTCACATATGGTATACTCAAGTGTATATGCCAGAGAAAAGAACTTATGCTGATCGCAGAGAATATATGGTTGCTGCTGTGGCAAAGAGACGTAAACGCCTAAAGGAGATGATTGTGGAGCACAAAGGCGGGAAATGTGTAATTTGCGGTTATAATAAATATGTTGGCGCATTCGACCTTCATCATTTGGATGGAACTACGAAAGAGTTTGGACTTTCCACCCGAGGTCTTACTCGCTCATGGGAGAAGTTGAAAGCTGAGGCAGATAAGTGTATTCTAGTTTGTGCCAACTGCCACAGAGAAATACATGCTGGCGTTGTCACTGTTCCCAGAACTTTAAAAAATAAATAATGGAATTTTCAGCTCCGCGATAGCTCAGTCGGTAGAGCGCCTCCCTGTGTTAGTTACGCAGCTTTCTCGAGTAATCGTGATCGAAAATAAGGTGAATTGCTGGAAGCCCTAACGTAAAGACGAGGGTAATCAGCAGCCAAGCTCCGAATGATCGGAGAAGGTTCAGAGACTATCCCTTCGGGGAGTAGATCCGCAAGGATCGAAGCGCCTTACACCCACCTCTGGGTGATGATATAGTCCACGCCCTTAAGAAATTTTGGGATCAGTGTAAGGAGGATGTCCCAGGTTCGAGCCCTGGTCGCGGAGCTGAGAATTTCATCAAGAAAAGCCCCAGAATCAATCTATTCACTCTGGTTGCGCTTTATATTGCATGTGTTAATGTCTTCCTAGATTTAGCACAGGAGACTCTTTATGAGCACACAGATACCCGAAGTTGGCAGCCCGGCCTTTTGGCGACTCTATGACGACTTCTGCAAACCCAAGCATCTGAAGTTGCACGTGAGCGGAGAGCAAACGGAGATCAACCTCCGCATACAGGAAATCATGAAAAAGGAGCACCATCTTGGAACCATCAGGGTGGCCAACCGCCCAGAGAAAAACTGGAAGTTCCCCATGGCCTGGCTTGGTCTCAGAAATGAACCTGTCAGGAATGATCGAGGAGAGCCCGCTTTCTACGTGAGGTCTGGTGATGTCATGGTGGTGGAACATGGTTGGGACCGAGACGTCTTTACCACCCACACCCCAATCCACGAGCACGTCTGCGGCTTCATCTTGAGTCCGAGTCCGGCGTGGCAAGAAATGGTTGGTCTATTCATGCCCCTCTTCGACAAAAAGACCATCCTGAGATGCGTGAAGCTCCGAGCAGAGAAAAACGTGCAGGAAGCCATCGCTCGAGCCGAAAAACAAGCCTTTGAATGGGCTTGGCCCGAATAACTCAAAGCCCCCGGCGCACGCGTCGGGGGCTAGCTGTTTTAATGACTAATCAACACTCTTTTTCCCTTCCAAAAGCCCGTGGGCCAGAGTGGCCAGAGTCAGACCAAGGTCGCGCAT
>CAYOPK010000011.1:0-9951 GCA_964405855.1 uncultured Candidatus Saccharibacteria bacterium | reverse complement strand
ATAGACTGGCGCAGGATCATATACTTGATGGCGCCCACGGCAACCTCTTCGTTCCCATTTGTCCTACTTTTCACTTCTTCAATAAGAGACTCGGCGGTGATAACATCTCCCGTGCGAGAAGACATTTTCCCTGTCGGCAGACGCAACATGCCGTGAGGAAGATGCTTGGTCTTATTGGCTAGGTCAGGATTAATTTGCTTCAGAGCCATGAGCATGACCTTGAAGTATTCCTTGATCTCATTCCCTGTCACCACTACAGAAAGATCGTAGGGATAACGATCAAACTTGATTTGCGCATTGGCTAGATCTTTGGCCTCATAAGTGGGGATGCCTTGAGAATTTATAAAGACGCGTGTGTGTAGATGTGGATCATAGTTTTCCCCCTTAAAGACAACTGCCCCTTCTGACTCCTCGAAGATACTGCCCATATTCTCCTCAACCAGTCTTTTCCCCACTGGAGCTGTTTCAGATTCGAAAAAGTAATAGTCGAACTTAGAATTTAATCTTTTATAAATCGTCTCGAAGTATTCCAAGCTGGCCTTTCTACCCTCTTCATACGCAAGGTTAATCTCGTCGTCAGATTGGTCATAAATCTTTTTATTGATTTCTTCAATTTCTTCTTTAGCTTCTGGATTTTCTTTGTAAGCTTTGTTTCCATAAACATAGGCGACACCAATATCCTGACCTTTCAGAATAGCCCATATCGCCATAGCAATATGCAGGCCCTTGTCTCCCTGATAGTTGGCCTGCTTCACTTCCGCGCCATTCCACTCGAAGATGCGCGAGATGGTCGAACCGATCACGTTCGGCATGAGGTGCCCGATATGGAATTCTTTGAACGGGTTGGGGTCGGTATGTTCCACCATCACCTTGAGACCTTTGGTGTGTTCGCTCTTGCCGAAATCCTCTCCTTTCTCAATAATCTCACTCAAACTTTTCTGGAAAAATTCTTTGGAGAGATAGAAATTAATAAAGCCAGGACCAGCCAGATCCACTCTCTCCACTCCTTCTGGTAAGTGAGTGTTTATATATTCAAAAATCTCATTTTTCTTGGCACCATGCTTAATAGCCACATTGCTAGAGTAGTCCCCCATCTTGAGATCCGTCGGATGCTCGACAATGAAGCCCTCCCCCGGCAGACCAAGGCTCTCTAAGGCACTTTTTATAAGAATTTCTAGATCTTTCTTCACCCCCTCATCATAACGAGGAACTTGGTGTATTGAAAGAGCCCCAGTCACGCGCGTCGCGTGACTGGGGCTCTGACCCCCGGAACTACTCTTCAGTGGTGACGACCACTGAGTGAAAGAGCGCCGATACGCCGAGCGTGCCACACGGTATGGATCCGCCGCTCTCAGGGTCTGCACACGGCAACGCCGTGACTCCGGCCCCAACGGTCGCCACGTGCTCTCCGTTGAAGTAAACCTTGGCTGCTCCCGGAACAGCTCTGCCGTTTGAATCCATGTACCCACTGGTGATCCTGAACTCAAGCTTATTACATGACATTGTCATAAGTCACCTCAATCTTCTTCGCGAAGAACTTCCACCCCAGGAATACCGTGATCTCCAGCTTTGATAAGGAGTTCGAAGATTTCAAAAATCTTCTGGGTGATCCCGGGGACAGCACTCGATGCGCCACCCGAGGTGCAAAGACGCACAGCATTGGTCACCCGATTACCCTCCGGCACAGTGGCCACATAGAAATCACCATTGTTGCCACGACTGATGACCAGCTTCAGGCGCTGTCTTCCATCGCGGTCGTCCGTCAGATAACTTACAGATCTCACCATTCAACACCTCCGAACAATTTGCCTAGCAACACACTAGCATCTAAAAACAGGCAAGAAAAGACCAAAAGAAAACCACTAGCGTTTGCCAGTGGTTTTCTTTATAAAAAATTAAAAGTTATCTTACTTCACCTCGACGCCCATATTTCTCGCAGTGCCAGCGATAATGCGGGAAGCGGCGTCGACATCGGTGGTGTTAAGGTCCGGCATCTTCTTCTCAGCGATCTCCTTGAGCTGAGCTTTGGACATGGTTCCGATCTTGGAAGTGTTTGGCGCACCAGAACCTTTCTCCTTACCGATAGCTTTTAGGATCAGTGCAGAAGCTGGCTCAACCTTATATGTCATGCCATAAGTGCGGTCGTCATAAACGTCGACGACTGTAGGCACAGTCTCACCACGACGCTCCTTGGTCTCGTCGTTGAAGCGCTTCACGAACTCGCCAATGTTGATACCGGCAGCACCTAGAACAGGGCCCAGGGCCTGACCTGGAACAGCTGCCCCACCGGGGATTTGTAACTTGAGTACTTTGATTACTTTCTTGGCCATAATTAGAGCGTTAGAATACCTTAAACTTTCTTAACCTGCAAGAAGTCTAGTTCAACAGGGGTCTCTCGACCGAACATGTTGACTAGAACCTTAACCTTCCCTCTCTCCTCGTCAATCTCAGAAACCTTACCCTCGAGCTCCTTAAACGGACCGTCCACGATAAGTACAGCATCGTTGGCGATGAGGTTGATAGTGTGGGTAACCTTGTCGGCATTCATGCGGGCAAAGAGAGTTTCGATCTCCTTCTTCTCGATAGGCACTGGGTAGACTCCAGAACCCACAAACCCAGTCACGCGCGGAGTATTTCTCACTACGAACCAGGAGTCATCGGTCACGATCATGTCGACCAAGATATAGCCAGGGTAGATTTTCTCCTCTTCTTCGACACGCTTACCACCTTTGATCTTCACCTTCTTCTCGGTAGGAACGATGACGTTGAAGATCTTGTCTTCCATACCCAGAGACTCGATACGTTGTTTGAGGTTTCTCATCACAGCGTTCTCATAGCCGGCATAAGTGTGCACGACGTACCAGTTTCTACCTTCAGAGATTTGTTGTTTAGACATGTTGCTTAGAGTCGAACTAGATAATAAATTTCTGCAGAATGAGAGAGAAAACGTAGTCGAAGAAACCGAGATAAAGTGCGGTAACTACAGAAACCACTATCACCACACCGGTAAACGCCATCGCCTGCTTGCGAGTCGGCCAGGAAACGTGTTCCATCTCTGCACGAGTATCTTTCAGATAACCAATGAGTTTGTTCATATTGTTTTATAAAAAAACACCTCGGGGGTGTTTCTTTATATTACCACAGGTGTTCTAGAATGCAAGTATCAGGCCCGAAGCCTGATTAGCGAATCTCGTAGGTCACACTTACGTTTACCTGGACCTTATTCTCACCCGTAGGTAGAGTTGGGGCCTTCATCATATCGGCAGCAACACCGACTTGCATGGTTTCTCCTCGATAGTACGGCATAGCTCCATCGAAGCCGTCTGAGAAGCTCACGACGCGCACAATCTTCACACCCAACTCCTTGGCGAGAGACTTGGCCCTAGATTCAGCATCAGCAATAGCTAGAGAACGAGCTTCGGCCATAATCTGGTCTGGGTCATCGACGGTGAACGAGACACTCGAGAGGTTGGTGGCACCATTGTCCCCAACCAGAGCCAGAGCTTCGCCCGCCTTGTCTGCATCGCGCACTTTCACCGTGACTGAGTGACTGGCTGTGTAGCCGTCTTGGTCCTGACGTCCAGGAGGACAAGGGGCAGTGATGCAGAAGATTGGGTTATAAACATACTTCGGATAAACCGAGTAGTCGGTGGTCTTCACATCCTTCTCGGCGATCCCAAGATCGGAGAGCCCTGCGAGGATGGCGTCCATTTTCTCTGTCACCTCATCCTGAGCTTCGCCCACTGTTTTACTATCAGCAGAAACAGAGAATGAGAAAGTGGCTAGATCTGGGATAGCGAAGGCCTCCCCTTCACCGCTAACTGTGATCACACTGCCGTTAAGCGACGGCTCACGAAGAGCTTTCAAGCTTCCCAGTGCTTCAAAAGCGAGAAAAACTGCTAAGACTATTAAAGCAATCCGCACCCATTTATAAACCTGATTAAGTTCTTGTGTTTCCATGGAGGAAATTTTACCACAAGTTCATATTCCTTCTTAGAGAGCGCTGTTCGCCGAAGAAGAGGTTGAACATAAGCACAGTGAAGCTGACGGAGAGGAGGCCCAGCGCAATCCCAGCGAGGATATCCAGAGTCCAATGAGCACCTAAGTAGAGACGAGAGAAAGAAGTCAGAAGGGCTCCCAGGATCGAACCTGAGATAAGCAACACCTTGGCTGGAATAGTTTTCATCTTATCGAGAAAGATATGTACCAAAAGGAAAAAGAAGGCGGTGGCGATAGTCGCATGCCCTGAGGGGAAGCTCCAGCCCTCCGCACTATAGATATCAGAAACTGGACGAGAAACCTGAAAGAGATCTTTCAACACCGCCAGAGAAACCAACGCCACCACCATCGTGACGAGGAAGAGGATAGCATCGTAAGTATTTTTCCTAGCGACGAGCACGCCCGCAATCAAGAGAGCTAGGCAAGAGAAAAGGAAGGGGTTGCCCACTTTAGTCACGAAGACGATCAGAGTGGTGAGGATCGGAGTACGCAGAGAAACCACGGCGCCCTCGATGGCAGTGTTGAGCGGCAGAAGCTCTGTGCCAGAAAGAAGATCCTCGATGATGATCACGAGGATGAGCCCCGAGATCATATAAACGAGAAGGAAGAGAATATTCTTGGCCCAGATAGGTAGAGGCATGAGTAAATGTTTTAACGACCAGAGCGTCGTGCCAAACCCCAAGCTTGTCCCGCGTTAAAGACAGCCAACACTAAGAGTGCGAACATGTAGATGATATGCTCATCGACAACATACGAGTGCTTGTTAGGGTATGGGAAATCCAAGATCGGCAGGTAGTAGAGAACCATAAGAACAATGCCCGCCAAGGAAGCCCAGCGCACGAAGACCCCGAGGATAAGCGCGATGCCGATGAGTGTTAACCCCCATTCGTTCGCCAAGTTGACTAGTGGCAGGATATTCGGCTGGAGAAAAAAGTTAAAGAGTTCTGGAAAAGTCTTCGCCCCCGAGAGATACCCGGCTGCGCTCCACTCAGGATTCAGAATCTTGGTAATACCAGCGTAGAAAAACAACCAGCCCGTTGAGATGCGAAGCAGGAAGAGTGCAATAGTTTGTGATTGGTTCATAAATTTTTAATTAATCCCCTCTTTAAATTATACCCCCACACCTATTTGGGTGCTAACAAATTTGTTTAAAGCACAGCATCAAAATAGGTGTGGGGGTATAGCGCTATTCCGTTGTTGCGCCATCGAACTCAGCTTCGTTCGCCAGTGCTTCTTCGCGAGTAGGACGGACAATACCGTCAGCATGATGCGCTGGAGAGTAAATGGTATAGAACTTGAGAGCTTCGGTTTCGGAAGTGTTCACGACATTATGCTCGGCTCCACGTGGGACCACTACTGCATCACCATCGGAAACATCGTAAGTGGTGAGATCGATAAGCACCTGTCCCTGCCCCGCTTCGAAGCGGAAGAACTGATCATTCTCCTCGTGCACCTCAGCGCCAATCTCCTCTCCAGGCTTGAGTGACATCAGCACAAGCTGTGAGCGCTCGCCCGTGTAGAGCACCTGACGGAAGTCAGTATTTTCTTCTGTTAATTTCTCGATGTTGTCTTTAAATCCTTTTTTCATGCTCTATATTATAGCACTGGTCAACTCCAACCAATATCTGCGGCTCTGTAATAATCCATCCAGCCAATCGGCATCACTTTAGTTACAGATACTAAAAACTAATCCAGTAATAAAATGACTACCGTTATAAATAACCCAGGGGGAAACAGAGTAGACCCAGAGAACAGGGGGCATGAGAACGAGAGCGGTGGCTCCGGTGTCGTCATCGGTGCCGTTATCGTCGTGCTGGTACTGATCGCTGTAATCGTCCTCGCCCTCCCCTACGTTCGTGATCGTGTCGACGGGATGAGTGAGCCAGTAGACCCAGTGGTCAACATCCAGATCCCACCGACCACTATCCCAGGTGCTGATGCCGATGCGAACGCAAACGCTTCCACGACTCAGTAAATTTTAGAAAAACTTAACTCTAAAACCATGTTAACTACCATTGCCATTGTTCTCATCATCCTGTGGGCCTTGGGACTCGTTACCTCCTTCACGATGAATGGGCTCATCCACATCCTTATCGTCATCGCGGTTGTGATGCTTCTCCTCCGGCTGATCCGCGGGATGTAGTTTCCAACTTAGCCCCGAGCGCAAGCGAGGGGCTATTTTGTATTTGAATTGAATCTACTTTTTGGCGTTCTCCAAATCGTCTAAGTAAGCATTGTTCGCAACAAGCTTTGATTTCTCTGATTCAACTTCATTTTTTTTATCAGCTAGTTCTTTTTCCAATTTACTATTTTGCTTCTTCAGACTAGAAATCTGAAAATCCTTTTTAATTGTCCCGGGCAGTAACACCAGCGCACCAAACAAAACACCACTTGCTATAGCTAGCAAAATAATCACGGCGAGAGTACCCTCGAGCTGCCAGCTAAGAAACGAGACAGTTATCGTAGTAATATTTTGAAAAGCGAAAACAACTGCAGCGCCACCTATAAACAAACCTATAATAAGCAATAGAATCATCTCTGTATTATAACCCTAGTGATAAACGGAGTCACTAGATTGACGGAGTCAGTCTGGCCTTGGCGAATCCGGTAGAGAAAAGTCGGCACCAGATCCAAACCTCGTTGTATTCTTCTAGATCGATTTCTCCTAGAACCTCGTAGTTCTGAGAACCAATGTTGCCTTTGAGTTTAGATATTTCCGAACCCTTGATATATTCTCCATCTTTGCCGAACCCAACGTAGAGATCAGGACCATTCGCCACATCGAAATTTTCTTCGAACCTGACGATGTATTTATCCCCCACCTGGATCAAGCTCACATTACCGGAACCAGTGTGAATCTTGTCGAAACCAGTGAACGCTCCTCTGGCAGCCAACACCGGCTGAACTCCTTCCGACTCAACGGTCATGTTAAATTCTTCTGAAACTTTTTTATCTATAAAAAACGGAGAGATGGTCCAGTAAGCGAGCCCGAGGATGATCAGGCCGACAACGATAAAAATAAGTTTTTTCATAATTTAATTATACTCCAGAGACAGCGGGCTTAAAGATTCTAAGCACATCAGGCCCATTTACATTCATACAGAAATTATAGCAGCTTAATACTTATCCTATTTATGACATATGTACACCATCATAATAAACAGCCTTTATTTTACAGATATCATATGGACCTGACACCTCGACGCAATTATAGACATGGGGTGTTTCTGCTTTTGCGATCAGAAATCTTTTTATTTCTGTATTATTTTTCTTTGCAAACCATTCTAACCCCTTTATAGATTCAAAAATTATCTCGAAAGTTACATTTTGAGTTAACGGCTGATTATGGCCCTTCATCAGATTAATTTGAAAATTGCTCTCTGGGACAATGAGAGTAACGGAACCATCGGGGTTATGTTCATCTTTCTTCTCTTTAAAAAACCTGGCTAAAAAGTCTTTAACCTCTGATATGTGTTCATTACAAACCAAATAAGCGTCGTATTTCGACATGCAGAAAGTATACCAGTTAGAAGGAGGATCATTTTCACCTCCGACAAACTGATCTGGAGCTTGGTATTGCCCCTCACTTCGTTCGGGACACTCCAATTTTCAATCGCAAAACCCAGACATAAGTCTGGGTTGAGCGAGAAAATTGGGTGGCTACAGGGAGTTGAACCCTGACTAAAAGCTCCACAAGCTTTTGTGCTACCGCTACACCATAGCCACCATTATGCTCGAGACTTCTCGAGCAACCACATTTATATCATACACCGGCTGTTTAGAGTAGATTCACCTTCGTACTCCCCTGACCCTTCTTCTCTCCTTCATACACCACGTAGTCTACTTGGTTTAAAATTTCTTCATCCAGATCCTCTATTTTTTCCATATGATTCTTCCCCGAGAGATTCACAGAAGTGGTGACGAACGGCACCCCCGCTTCGGCCACCACACTCGAGAACCAATGTTCGGGTATTCTCACGCCCAGAGTGTTGTCATTGGGATTCACTTCATCGGCCACGCACTTCTTTTTTCTGTTTAGGAAAAGGGTGTACGGTCCGGGCAGGTATTTATCTAAATTTTCAATTTCCAATTTACAATTTTCAATAATCCACTCCTTGCTCGGAGCGATTATGGAGATTGGTCTATTGTCCCGCTGTTTGATCTCCCGAATCCTCTCCACTCGTGCACCAAGCAGAGCACTCACCCCGAGACCGTAGATGGTATCTGTGGGGTAAATGAAAATCGCCCCACCTCTTATGGCGGTGACAATTTCTTCTTTATGCGAATCCACGTAGGTCCGATCAACTAGTTTCATAAATTTACTTTACCGCCTCTCTTTGGTAATGTGAAGGCGTTGCGCGGGTGTTGAAATTGGTAGACAAGCATCCTTGAGGTGGATGTGCCCTCTGGGCGTGGAGGTTCAAGTCCTCTCCCGCGCACCCATTTGAAAGCCGCAGTGCGGCGGCACGAGGCGGGGTCGCGCAAAAATTCAACAGAATTTTATGTGTGACCAAGTCCTCTCCCGCGCACTAGAAAAAATACTCCCGTTCGGGAGTATTTTTTATTCTTTGTTCGTTTCTACCTCAACCTCTTCAACCGGCACCTCAATCTCTTTCTGCATACGGACATTTCTCATCTGGCGAGAAACTTCCTTAGCCGCCTTAGTGCGGATGTGGTAGAGCTTGGAGCGACGAACCTTGGAGCGCTTCAGCACTTCAATCCTGTCGATGATTGGAGAGAAGATGGGGAAGATTTTCTCTACACCCACACCAGAAGCCACTCGGCGGACGGTGAAAGTAGCGCCGGCTTCACGCCCGTGTTTACGAGCCAGAACGAGACCTTCGAAGGCTTGGAGGCGAGTCTTGCCCTTCTCCATAATCTTCTGCCAGACCTTGACTGTGTCTCCTGCACGGAGGTCTAGGGCCTTGCGCTCATCGATATTGACCGGACTAATAACCTTGTTCATATAGGAGAGTAATCTAACATAACTTAACCCAGGCTGTCTATGGCCCTCTGGAAATCCTCTGGATACTCGGCGGTTAGGGAAATCTTCTCCCCCGAGACGTTCCTGAAGCTTATCCCCCGAGCGTGGAGCGCTAGGCGCTCGAAGCCAAGCAGTCTCAGCTTCCCGCCCGCATAGAGCGGGTCGGTCACGATCGGGTGCTGGAGCGCTTGGAAGTGTACGCGGATCTGATGCGTTCGGCCCGTCTTCGGCTTGGCTTCGACGAAGCTCACTTTTTCTTCCGGCGACCTCTTCAGCACTTCGAAATATGTGACAGCCTCCCGAATCTCTCCTCGCTTCCCTCTCTGGGCCGACCACTTGCGGAAGTCGCTCGCACTTTTGCCTATCGGCAGATTAATAGTTCCGCGCTCATCCTTCATCAGGCCGTGTACGAAGAGATGGTAGACCTTCTCAATCTCATGATTCTGAAATTGCTCCTTGAGCAAAGCGTGGCCCTCATCTGTCTTCGCCAGAAGTAGTAGGCCAGAGGTCTCTCGGTCGATTCTATGCACCACGCCAGGGCGCGCGATCTCACCCAACTTTTCACCAACGTTCACCGACTCAGGATATTTAGAAACGAACCATTCAGAAACACTCGGCTCCTTGGTCCGACCATCTGGATGCACAACAAGACCCGCCGGCTTGTTTATGGCCAGGATATCGGGATCTTCATAAATAATTTCTGGTATCAAACTCATATGTGGGCGCGAGAGGACTCGAACCTCCATGTCTTGCGACACACGCACCTGAAGCGTGCGCGTCTACCAATTTCGCCACGCGCCCGTGCAAAAACAATACATTATATGTTAATATCTTGCCATTCCGGGCGATTAGCTCAGTTGGTAGAGCAACCCCTTTACACGGGGAAGGTCACAGGTTCGAGTCCTGTATCGCCCACCAGAACAGAACTCAAAGGTTTTTTTGAAGCAGAAATGCGGGACGCGCGAAGC
>CAYOPK010000010.1:0-10567 GCA_964405855.1 uncultured Candidatus Saccharibacteria bacterium | reverse complement strand
AGCGTGGGGGTCGAAGGAGACCTGCCCATTTTCAATACGATCTTTATCCACGAAAATGGGCAGAATTTTCAATTTAGAATTTTCAATTTTCAATAAATTTGTAACGTTTTGTTTCAAATTTTCAGACACAACTCTGATACTGTCGGCGTGAGCGAGAACCTTCTTAGAAATTTTCTTGCGCAGGTTGTTGAGAAAACCGGTGAAGTAAGGCGAGTTCGGATCAGTGTGGAGTTGGACTTCGAGAGGTAGGCGCCAGCGCTTCTTCACCTTCATCCCGGCCCACCCGCACTCGAAAGGGTCCTGAGTGGTGATGAGAGAACGCCCTCGCACAAACTTCTTCTCTAGCACCACCTTCTTCCCTATCCGAGCGGCGTCTAGGGGACGGAAGAATTTCAAGAAAGAGTTGGTGGGGTAAACGAAAACGCCTTCGGCAATTTTCAATTCTCTATTTTCAATTTTCAATGACCTGGTATGAGATGCGTCACAAAGCACTACAATATGAAGCTCTTCTACTAGAGCCCTATACTCCTTCATACGTTCTGCGACTGCGCTCCCAGGTACGAGAATATTCCTATCGCTGGAGATCATGAGCACCTTGAGTCCGCCTGTATTCATTGACCCATTATAACCTGATTTATAAGCTTCAGATTAGCCTCTAAATTCTCTTCCCAGGTCATGCGAAAATCGAGGTGCTGGACGAAATTCTGCGCTTCGGCGTAGCCCTCTGTGGTTAATAGATACTTGAGTCGAGAAACCAGCTCGGCCTCGTCGCTGTATGGGAAAGTAAGACTCTCTGGGACAGAGAAAGGTAGGCCGTGACCATGAGTAATGATAAAAGGTTTGCCGTACGCGAGACCCTGCAAAACATAGTTCGGGTTAAACTCAGTCACCGCTGGTGCGAGAGTGAAGAGGCATGAGGCTGTTTCTCTCAGCACCTCTTCCTGAGGAACTTGGCCGCGGAAAATAACTTGATTAGAAATACCCAGCTCACCAGAGAGTTTCTCCAAGTTCCCTCTCTCGGGGCCGTCACCCATGATGACGAAGCGCAGTGCAGGATGACTAGGGAAAATTTGGACGAGGGCACGGAGAACGAGAGCTAAGTTCTTGTAACCAACCAGGCGGCTGGCGAAAACTATTTTCTGTTCAACCTCAATGGCCTGCTTCGGCACTTCTGGAACCGGGTTTGGGATGATCTGGAAACGCTCAGCTGGAATGCCGTAGTATTTCTGGTAAATCTCGGCGAGGATGGGAGTGGGCACGATGATACGGTCGGCCTCCTTCAGGGATCGAAGAGAAAGTTTATAGAAATAATTTTCTCTGTAAGCTCCGCTCTCGTACCACTCGAGAAGTGAGATACCGGAATCCCCAACCGCTCTCTCCCACGCCAGGTCACCTCCAACTCGGATGATGAGCTTGAGATTAAAAATCTTCGACACGATGGCAGCTGGCAGTCCGGAGCCCACAGCGTCATGCGCGTAGATGACACTGGCACCGAAAGAGCGAGCTCCCAGCACGGCAAGATAAGTCCAGTGGCGAATTATTTTCGGTAAATGTCTGTAATGCGCCAGAGCAACGACGCGAGCATCCACTCCATGCTCCTGGAGCCACTCAAACTGGCGCTTAGCATGGATAGCTGGGCCTCCCGCATCTGGAGGGTAAATTGATGCTGCTATTAAAATCCTCATAACATTACCTTATCAAAAACCCTTTCATCCTGCGAAATATCAAGGGGAGCCCTTGATACATCCGGCATATTATCAAAATCTAAAATCTTGGATTCCAATCTGTTTTGTAAACCACAAAAATCTGGATAACTGGAGAAGCGATAATTTTCCAAAAAACTTTGCGCGTCTTTCTTGTTTTTAATCCCCTTTTCTTTCCAACCCTCTTCATATATATCTAAACAATTTACGTGGACATAGTCGAATATATAAAGGAAGTACGAATCATTATCTACATGTTCAGACCTGAAGGGCCTCACAAATAACGGGCCGCTGCGTTCATTTTTAATATTGAAGTACATAGAATAAGCTGTGAGAAGTCTCATCATAAAGGTGCTGATACCGTTTTCTACAATTTCCATTGCTACGATGTGAAAGTGATTTGCCATCAAGGAGTAGGAGAGAATCGACACAAGAGGCTCACTTCTTTCTTGATCATATAAATCCCTTGCACTGTTCTGTTTGTTTTTAAAAAAGTTACTTACATGGAAATGGTCTTTCTGATTTAAGATGTACAGCAGGGCCTGGAATCTATCGTAATCTTTTTTATTCAAAAATATTCGCCTCTTTTCCACACCACGACTAAAAAGATGATAGTACTCATTTTCAACAAATTTTATTTTCCTTTCCATATAAATATCAAGGGGAGCCCTTGATATTTTATCATCTAATTAATGGCCTGAATACTCGATTTTCCATATCATGCGCAATAAGGTCCCAATCATATTTTTCTTCGACCATCTCCAGTGCATTGCACTTCACTTCTTCGACCAGGGCGGGGTTGTCGATGATCCTCTGCACGGCGGTGGCGATGCTCTGAGGATTCTTTGGTTCGCAGAAAAAGCCTGTCACACCATCATCTAGGAAATCTGGGATCCCGCCCACTGGTGTGGCAATAACTGGTAGCCCGGCGGCCATGGCCTCGACGAAGGAGTTGCCGAAGCCCTCGGACAATGCTGGGCGGACGAAAATGTCAGCCTTGTGTAGGTAGGCGGGAATGTCTTCTGGGGGGATGAAGCCCAGCATTTCTACGCGGTCCTCCAATTTCCATTTTTCAATTTTCAATTTGCAATCAATTTCCAATGGACCAATTCCTAAAACTTTCAAACAAACATTGTCGGGTAGATACTTGAGAGCTTCGATGATATCCCCCACCCCGTTTTTCTCTACCAACCTGGAAGTGGTGATGAGGGTGATAGGGCCAGTAGTTTGTAGTTTGTAGTTTGTAGTTTGTAGAAATTTCTTTACGTCGACGCCGTTCGGGACAATCTCGACAGGCGAAGTGTGACCCATCTCGCGCGCCCAGTTGGCTAGGAAGTTCGAAATGGCTTGAACTTTGTCGGCCTTGATAAAAATTTGTTTCAATAATGGAAACAGCAGTCCGACACGACGCCTGATGTGCTCGATCGGATCGCCTTCCTGCAAAGTGAGGATGAACTTCACCTCCGGAAAACGCCATTTGAAAAACAGGGCGGCGAACCCAGCATAGTTCGCCATAATGGACCAAGTCGCATCGTAATGATTTTTCTTGTGCAGAGAAACTGCTTTGAAAAAAGCGAGGAATGGGAAAAGAAGTTTGCCTCCCCTCACCCGATAAACATTTATATTCCCAACCTTTTCAAAATCTTTTTCTCTCCCGTTTAGATTGAGAGTGATCATATCGAACTCAACCTCTGGAAGACGGTTGGCGATCTGCTTGACCGCGACTTCTGCCCCACCAACGAAAGGGTCGTATGCAATTGAGAAAATAAGGACTCGCATCAATCTATTCCGAGGAGCTTTTTTAATTCTTCGGGAGAAGGACCCGAATTTGGCTTCTTAGCTTCGCTAGCTTGGCTAGGTTCACTAGCTTTTTTAGCTTCGGGAGCTGGGGAGGACTTAGCTTCACTAGCTTGGTTAGCTTCAGGAGCTTTAGGAGCTTGGGTAGCTTGAGGAGGTTTCTCCGGTCCGACTACTGCCTTCAAGGCATCGCGGAGGGCGGAAACATTTTTCTGATCTGGCTTACGCTGGTTGTCCTCTTTTTTCTTCAACGATTCGAGGGAAACTTTCGGTTCTTCTTTCCTAAGCAATTTTGGAGCCACTGGTCTTGCCACTGGGGCAGGAGCAGGAGCCGGTGCTGGAGCTGGTTTAGGGGCGGGCTTCACGAAAGCGCGGGTATCGATGGGCTGAGGTGCTCTAGGAGAAGCTGGGGGCGAATGAGGCTTCTTATAGCTATCTCTGGAATCAGGGCGGGCGTCAGAGCGCGGGCTAGAGCTGGCCGGCTTAGGCGCGGCATTCTTGTCCCCGGCGTGCCACTCGACGATAGCTTTCTCCACCTCATCGCGAGAGCGCGCATAGAGCTTCCTGGAACTTTCGATAATCTCCTTCACATAAGAAATTGCGGGCAGCTGGATCGGCGGCAGAGCCACAGCTGAGAAAGGTTGGGAGGTAACTGACTCGATCATAAGCTTGAGATACATCTGGAAACGACCGAGGTTCACAATATCTTCGGCGGTGAAAACTGGAGCGAATTCTTTCTCCAACACTTCGGCATCATAAGAACCGACACGGAAAGAGACCATGGAACCAACGTTGCCGAAGACAGCGTCGCGCACCTCCTCCTCCATCTGTTCGATGTACTGGTGAGCCATGGTGAGAGCCAGTTTGTATTTGCGAGCTTCGGAAAGAATGTCGGCGAAAGATTTGTCGGCGAAAGATTGGAACTCGTCTACGAAAAGATAAAGTGGTGGAAGCTTGGCGAGCACACTAGCTGGCTCGTCGGCGCGACTCATGGCCGCAAGATAAATCTTGGTGATAAGCATGGAGCCCAGAAGACGCGCGTTACCTTCACCCACGCGACCTTTGGAAAGGTTGACGATGAGAATCTTCTTCTCATCCATGACCTTCCTCAGATCGAAACTCGACTTCGGCTGACCGATAATATTTCTGATAAGAGGGTTGCCAGCGAACTGACCGATCTTGTTCTGGATAGCTGGAGTCGCTTCGGCGGCGTATTTGTCGGTGTATTTGGCATACTCGTCGACCCAGAAACTCTTCACCGAGATGTCGGTGACGTTGTCCACCACTTTCAACCGAAACTCTTTGTCAGTGTACATGCGGTTCACCGCGAGCAAAGTGGCGCCTGGGTACTCGAGCAGGGCGAGCAGAGTGTTCTGGAGAATGTAGGCCATACGTGCCGACCAGGCATCTTCCCAGATCTTCTCGAACACAGACATGAGGCCGTTGACCACCAGGTGGCGCTTCTCTGCGCCGACGTCCTCCATAATGTTGAAAGCGATGGGGTGCTGAGTATCGAAAGGGGCGAAGTAGATAACATCTTTCACTCGCTCTTCTGGAATATATTCGAGAAGCTTCTCGGCTGTGCCGCCGTGCGGGTCGATGAAGACCAAGCCGTTACCACTCTGGATATCCTGAGTGGCCATGTTCTCCAAAAGAGTCGACTTACCCATACCGGACTTACCGATAACGTAGAAATGCTTCGTGCGGTCGAGAGCCTTGATACCAAACTTCACGCGAGAGTTGCGGGAATCGGTCTCGCCGAAATATGTTACTTTCTGAGGATCATCAATCATTTTCCTAAGTATTATACAACAAACCAGTCTGATATTTAATTGACAGCTCAGTTCATAAAAAGTTAGCATTCGGCCAGAAACCAGAGAAAGAGGTAGCTAATGACGCTGAAAAAAGGAGTCGTGGCCCATCTCTTCTGTGGGCCCAAGATCGTACTCATCCTGAGAAACAACTTCGCCGGCAATGTTGTCGATGCTCACTGCTGGGACTCCCTGACCGAGACAATGGAGCCAGAAGACAACGACGACTTCGAAACGGCTATGCGAAGAGGCTTCGTAGAGGAGCTCAGATTCATCCCTGTCGCCCACCACTTCCTCGGCATCACCCGAGCGGGACATGGATTCTTCTGCGCCTTCCTCAGACAAGAAGAGCTCTCTGAAATCAGGATCAACCCTGAAGAGGGCGAGACATTGGGGCTCTTTAACCTCCATGAGATCACTCGGTATAGGTTGGGCGGAGCTGTCCGCAACCATTTCGAAGCCTACCCCCAAGCTTTCCAAAAGATGGCTCAGGGGGAACTGCCAGAACCGTGGGAACTGGGTCTCAAGGTACCTGTGCGTGTGTGATACTGGCGGCCCGCTTGCGGGCCGCCATCTTTTTTTCTGGTTCTAGAGAGAGCATGATAATCTAAAGCGATGCAAGCTGTTATACTCTGTGCCGGAAAAGGTACCCGTATGGGAGATCTCTCGAAGGAAATACCAAAACCACTAATCAAGTTCGGCGGTAAGAGCCTTCTCGAATACAAACTTGAAGCTCTGCCAGAAATTATCGACGAAGTGATCCTCGTCATCGGCCACCTAGGAAATAAAATTCGTGAAGAGGTTGGAGAAAAGTATGGAAACAAGAAAGTTACCTATATAGAAGATAAACTTCTCACTGGCACCGCTCACGCCCTCTGGCAATGCAAAGATGTTTTGAAAGATAAGTTTCTCGTCATGATGGGAGACGATATCTACAAGAAGGATGCTATTGAAGGTTGTTTAAAAGAAGATCTTGCTATTGCCTGTATCAAAGCCGACAGAGAAACAACTGGTAGCCGAGTTCTGCTCCGCGAGTCTGGCCAACCAGCAGACTTCGTCACTCATAAAATGTACCTGACACTGAGAGAAGATGGTGGTCTCATCTTCACCGGACTCTACATGCTGACAAGAGAGATATTCGATTATGAACCTGTTAAATTGGATACGAAAGATGAATGGGGTCTACCGCAGACGCTACTGAGGCTGGCACAAGATAAGGAAGTTAATATAGTTGAGACCAACTTCTGGCTACCAGTGGGGACACCAGAAGAACTTTTGAGAGCAGAAGAAATGTTGAAGTAAAAAAATAAAGCCCCGTGGGAATGCGCGTTAGCACATTCCCACGGGGCCACCTCACTAGAACTCATACATGAAGCCGAAGGTCTTCTTGGCGCCGGAGAGGCGCTCCGCCAAAGCGTAATTGCCTCCTAAGTACCATGGCGCAGAGAGGATATCGATAATGGCATCAAAGTCCTCCTGGATCATGACAAACCCTTCTTGACCACTTCCCGGACACTCCCTGTCGTAGAACATGGCGGCGACAGAGATGGCCTCCACCGCCCACGAAGAAGCATAATAAGCGGCAACCCAGCCTCTGAATGAGCGCTTGTGGTTGAAGTGGGTACAGCTTTCTCGCCAGTAGGCCACGGCCAGTGCCACTCTGGCTGAGTTCTTCTGATGGTTTTCTCGTCTTCCGACGAAGGTGTCCCAGTGCTGTTTCGCAAGAGACAGTTCTGACTCTTTTGGATTCATATCGGGCCTCCCGTGTTCTGTTCTTTAAGTATTATATCACGTAATCTAGTCTTCAACAAGGGCTCCGCGAGTGTACTTGTTCCCCGCGCTCCACAACATCCAGGAAGTGAGGCCGACGTCGTAAGTGGCTTGGATCTGGGCGCGAACCTTCTCGTCATCGTAAGTGGCACCGAGACTGAAGTCTTGTAACCACGGGCGCAACTTCGACGGAGTCGAAGTTGCGCGTCCCTCGGAAATATTCCAAGCCTGTTCTCTCTCCATTCCCCCAGCCATGGCGATCTTGATCACGTCGTAAGGTCGCTCGGCCGGGTTAGTGAAGCCGTTCCAGTTTTTCGGATAGTGCGAAGGATAAACCATGGGTGCAATGTAGTCGAAGTAAGGCAGGGCGCGTTCGAGCACCTGACCAATCCCCATGTCACTGGTCACTGTCGTGGTCATGCCGAAAAGGTCGGCAGAGAGCACAGCTCCACTCCCCTGCATCTCGCTGTGCAGGTAATTGAAAAAGTTTTCTAACATTTCTGGTTTTGTCGAAGTGCCGACTGTCCAACTATATGCCGTATCCTTCATATCCCCGTCGGTTGGATAGCGAATGTAGTCGTAGTTGATCTCATCGAAACCAAGTTCATAAGAAGCTAGAGAGAGTTCTACAATCTTGTCCCAATACGGCTTCGCGCCCACGTCGATGAAAGAGAGGCCCTTCCTATCTTTCCAAACTCCGCCAGTCTTCACCGACTTCACCGCGAGCTCTGGATGAAGTTCGGCGTAATGCGGGTCCTGGAAAACCGAGATGCGTCCCATGACATAAATATCTGACTCATGTAATTCTTCGATAAACTCGCGCAGGTCTGGGACGACACAGCCACGTCCGTTGGATGCTGGCCAAACAGAGTTGGTGAAGGAGACCACCCCCGTGGAATCCTTGATATCTATCATCACCGAGTTGAGTTCGGTCTCTTCGATAAGCTTCTTCAGACTCTCACGCCAGCTCGGTGTACCAGCCACACAGGCCGTCATGTAGAGAGCCTTCAACGGCTCGGGGGTTTCGAGATGTTTGGCGGTCCAGCGTTCAACTATTGGAGTAGAAGTGGCTGTAAATAATGGATCGGCCACGTAGCTCGTGCCCATAAAATATGGCAAAACAATGGTTGGTATAGAAACAAAGAGGAGTGCGACTCCTCCCATGGTGATCAAGCGACGCCAGCCTGCCATGTTAGTTCAAAGGTTCGTTGAAATTCGACGAGCGACTCTCAAAAGAATTCTCGACCGAAGAAGCGGAAGCGGTGGGCACAGGATTGGCTTCTGTAGGCAAAAGGGGCGCCACAGCCACTTCTGGAGGGAAAGGCTGGGCGTGACGTGAACGACGCATCTGAGCCTTGGCCTTAATAGAAAGTTTGCGATCGATAGTGGACCAGACGGAGAGGCCGACGATGGAGAGCCCTCCGACGAACTGGAAGAAAGATTCCCAGGCGCCTGGAAAACCGAGTGCCGGAAGAAGGGCGATGAGTATGGCGATGGTGATAATAATGCGACTTCTAGACATGGAAGATATTATATACCAGAAGTGTTGTTTCGGACCAGGATTTTTGGTATTGTGGTGTTCGTAACCAGCCTTCGCTTGTCTCAGCGCGCTTCGCGTCGCCGAAGCCAAGCTATGGCTTGGCGAAGGCGCGCATAGCTCAGTTGGTAGAGCACACGACTGATACTCGTGAGGTCCTTGGTTCGACCCCAAGTGCGCGCACAAATTCCGGGGGAATTTGTGCGAGCCGGACTGCGACGGCAGGAGGCGGGGTCGCGCAAATTTCTAGCAAGAAATTATGCGTGACCACCGACATTAGATATTCTGCCCTAGCCAGAGTAATGCTAATATAACCAGTAATGGAAAACTCTAAATACAAAGGGAAAATATTCGAAATATTCGAGAAAGATGTAGAAGCTGGTGAAAGAACAGTTAAGTTCGAAATCGCCAGAAGGGCCCCGGGCACACGTCTCATTATTCCCAAAGAAGGAATGATTCTTCTGACCAAAGAGTTCCGGCATGAATTAAACGGTTTCGACTATCGCCTCCCGGGAGGAAAAGTTTTCGACCTTTTTGATGATTACTTAGATTCAGTAAAATCTGAAAAAAATATTGAAGCAGAAGCAGAAAAAGCCGCCAGAAAAGAGGCTCTAGAAGAAGCTGGAGTGGTGGTAAAAAATATTGAGCTTTTTCATAAATCCGTCTGTGGAGCTACAGTCATGTGGGATTTGTATTATTTCATCGTTAAAGAGTTCGAGGAAACTACTCAGCAGTTGGAGGAAGATGAGGATATTGAGGTGGTCTGGATCGAGAAAGAAAAAGCCAAAGAAATGTGTTTGAACGGTGGAATCAGCGAAGAAAGGAGTGCGCTGGTCTTGTTGAGGTATTTGGAAAACCGAGGTTAGGGTTGTCTAAATGGGTGAAATGGGGTTAAGGGGTGAAGTGGGAAGAAGGGATAAACTGACAAAGAGAAAACCACCCTTGCGGGTGGTTTTCTTTATATCGTTCTCTATTCTGTTCCGTTCCGGACTTTCCCGTTGGTCAACCACTTTATGGACTGTGGCGGTGTCCTCACATCTCGCTTGCGCGAAATGGAATCGACATCATTAATCTTAGTTTAACTAAGAGATTTCAAATTGAATTACTCCACGAGCAGCTTCCGCTACCCGTGCCTTGTTACGACTTACTCCCTGTCGATGAACTTACCGTGGGACCACATACGTGATACTTCGGGTATTCCCATCTCCCTTGAGTTGACGGGCGGTGAGTACAAGACTTGAGAACGTATTCACCGCGGTATAGCTGACCCGCGATTACTAGCAATTCCGGCTTCATGGGGTCGAGTTTCAGCCCCCAATCCGAACTGGCGCACCTTTTCTTAGGATTAGCTCAGGGTTACCCCGTCGCGACCTGTTGTAGATGCGATTGTATTATGCGTGTGGCCCAAGGCATCAAGGGACATGCTGACCTGGCGTCATCCTCGCCTTCCTCCCCGGTCTGAACACACTACCGAAATGTCCAAGTCACAATGTCCAATGGTCCAATTTTATTTGGTCATTGTTCATTGATCATTAAATCATTGTGTAATGTTCTCAAACCGGGGCAGTCTCGCCAGACACTTATAACTGGCAACGAGGGTTGCGTTCGTTACCCCACTTAAGGGAACAATTCAAATCACGAACTGACGACGGCCATGCATCACCTGTCTACTAGTCCTTGCGGAAGAATAACGTTTCTGCTATTCGTCACGTAGATTTCTAGCCTTGGTAAGGTTTTTCGTTTATCATCGAATTAAACCGCATAATCCACTGCTTGTGCAAGTCCCCGTCTATTCCTTTGAGTTTTAACCTTGCGGTCGTACTACCCAGGCGGTCTGCTTAATGCGTTAGCTTCGCCACAGAGAGGGTCGATACTCCCTATAGCTAGCAGACAGCGTTTAGGGCGTGGACTACCGGGGTATCTAATCCCGTTCGCTACCCACGCTTTCG